>JAGLTP010000277.1 GCA_023135215.1 Candidatus Heimdallarchaeota archaeon | reverse complement strand
TTTCCCTTTCAATAGTTCCTAATGGAGTTTCTTCTTTATCTGGAACTGAAATACAACCAAGAGTGGTTATTCCTCCAGCAATTGCTGCTTTTGATCCACTCTCAAAATCATCAGACCATCGGAATTCCTCTGAAACATAATCAGGTAATGAGAGATGAACATGTGGATCTATTCCTCCTGGCATAATCACTAAATTTCCAGCATCAATCTCCCTTGCAGATTCAGAAGTAGCTTTCAATTCTTGACCGATTTCATTGATTTTTTCATCAATGATTCGAATATCTGCTTTGATACGTCCAGTTTCAGTATATATCAAACCATTATGGATTACTATTTCGCTCATAAGAAAATAATCTTTTTTACAAATTTAATGTTATCGTGAAAAAACTCTTGTTGGTTAAATAAAAATTTGAAACGCATCTAAAACTTTAAAATTAATCCAGTTTTCCCGATATTGTTAATCATGAGCTCTAAATTTGCTACTAGATTCAGCGAATATATCCCTTCAGCAAATTTAATGCCCCTCTTGGTTGCATATATGTTTGATGCTCTAGCAATCTCAAGTTACTGGATTTTCTTTTCAATATGGTTAAATGAAGAAGTAATCACACCTGAAGCTGGTTTTAATTATCCCTATCTTATGTTAGCTATCGTACTTTCAATTCCAGCATTTATTTCTATAATTGGCAGTTCTTTATTGAGCAGTTACTCTGATAAAATTGGACGAAGAAAAGAAATTATGTTTTTTGTTCGAATCCTATTGATGGCACAATGCATATTTCTTATTTTCTTTAATAATTCTGCCCTTCAAATAATACTCATTCTAGCTACCTTCAGTTTCCATAATGTGTTTTACATCTTACACAATGCATTGAGTACAACAATCTGTCATCCAGACAAAAGAGGTCAGGTTTCTAGTTTTCAATTGTTCTTTGCTAGTCTTGGGTGGATGATAGGTAGTAGTGTTTCAGGTGTAGTCTATACAAATCTTGGAATGGTTGGTAGTTTAAGTTTTGGAGCAGGTTTTGCATTATTAACTGGTATTACTGTTCTATTTTCTCCTACAAAACCAGGTGGTAGTGATGATGAAGGCATAGAAGTTGACACATTCATGAACAAAAATCTGAATGAATCAAAGAATCAGAAAAATCGATCTTCAACAAATCTTGAAATGAAACGAACATCTAATAAATCGAGAAATTATTGGCAGATACTAACCAGCAGCAGTGTAATCTTATTATTACTTACTCTCGCTGTCTTAGATTTTGGAATCGGGCCTTTTAACACTATGTCTTCTGTCTATCTAAAAGGAGTAGGCCTTCCAAACAACTTTATTGCCTTAGCAAACACACTAGCAACATTCATCGGAATGATTTTTCAAATCTTTTTGGGAATACTTCTTGATAGGAAAGGAAGAAGACCTGTGCTTATATTTGCAGTATTAGTTTACCCTGTGTTGTTTACGTTGATTTATGTTTTATCAAATTTTTGGATCGCAGTATTTATCCTATACTGTTATCCACTTTATGCATTAAGAAATCCAACATCAAATGCTATTATATCAGATTTAACTAATATAAAGGAGAGAGCGAGAGGAATGAGTCTTCTTTCCTTCCAAAATATAATTTTCCTCTATCTAGGTTCTTATCTTGGAGCATTTATCGCGGACATTTCTGCACAGGGATTATATGTTCTCCCTATTTTTCCAATAGCTTTTGGTGCAATCGCTCTGATTCTTGTTATATTTCTAATAAAAGAATCCAATGCTAAACTCCTTAAAACATACGAAAACACAGCTAAATTACTTACGGAGTAAAAACAGTAATTATTCTTAATCTATTTCTCTAATTTTAATGTAATCTATAGTAATAGAATTGATTGTCTCGATAACCTCTCCAATTATCTCAACTTTTTTATCAATAAATTTGTGAAGTTCTGGATCCTTTTGCCACATATTGGTTTTTTTTCTTACCAAGATCTCCTCCCATCTAGTTTTATATTCGTCTAGAGGTTGAAGATAATATTCAGGACCATCAGACAAAGTATCTTCCCCTACAAGTTTTTCCACTAATATTCCTACAATCTTCCCTTTCATCTGATTCACAGTTATGCGTTAACTTTACAGTTCTTAGATTTTAAATATTCTACCCAATCTTTTAGCTTATCAGACAAACCTATAGGATTTCGTGTGTTTTTTTTGTTTATTCCTAATTTTTCTAAATTTCTAAGCTTCGTAAGGCTTTCTGGTAGTTCTTTTAACGGATTGTTAAAAATCTGCAACTCAACAAGATTAGTCAAATTCCCTATAGTTTCTGGTAATGATATAAGTTTATTATCTTGTAACCACATTTTCTGAAGTTTGGTCAATTTCCCAATAGATTCAGGAATGCTTTCCAAATCATTCTTCCAAACTCCAAAAGTTTGTAAACTAGTCAGATTACCAATGCTCACTGGTAGTTCTTTAAGTTGAATATTATAGAGACCAAATTTATGCATTTTTTTCAGATTTCCTACACTTGGAGGAAGATAGTGAATTTGATTAACTGACAAGTCGACACTTTGAAGGTTAACCATGTCTCCAAAATTATCGGGTAGAGTTTCGATTTGATTGTTAAAAACATCTAAATACTCTAGTTTAGTCAGTTTTCCAATAGACATAGGTAGAGTTTTCAGTTTATTATCACGAAGGAATAGTCTTTGTAAATTTCTAAAATTCCCTATACAATCAGGAAGTGATTCTAATCCCTTCTTCAACAAACTTAATCTAGTAACTTTCTTGTTTTCAAAAGAAAAACCATGATTATACATTGCAGCACTTTTTACAAAAGGAATTCTCTCTCCTATAAAATCCTCTAATTCTTGAAGAATTTGTACTTCCTCATCTTCTAGTTCTATATCATTGTAAAAAGAAAACTTCTGCATAAAGAAGGGCAGGTTCTTACATTTATAATCTATTTGGAAATTTTCCTCTTCTGAAAAAAGTTATTACTGAGTAAAACTATAGTATTCTGATTCACAAAGGTGGACACATTGAATACATCAATCGAACAAGAGCTAGAAGAGCTAGAAAACTTAATACTTGCAGGGCAATGTTATGAAGTAATAGATAGAGTAGATGCTTTATTTAAAAAGAAAGAAATTTCAAAAGAAGAGGAATTAAGAGCTAAGCTTTTGAAAGGAGAAGCTATATACTGGTTGGGAGTTGCCGAATATAATCTTGATAGACACCAAGCTTCTTTTGATTTGTTAAATCAGATTAGTAAAGAATGCAAAAAATTAGATCTTCAAAAATTGAATCTTAATAGTTTATTCCTTAGAACTTGGAATTCCGTTCTATCAGATGATCAGCAATTAGTAGTAGAAACAATAACCGAGATGAGGGAAATATTTGAGAATATCAAATTAACTAATACTGAAGAACAGTTGAAGATGAAAATACATATGCTTATTTGTGAGTCATGGATTTCCTTTTCAAAAATTAGAGTAGGTATTGATGTTTCAGATGATGATCTAGATATTAATCTTGAAATGCTCAAACAAAGTTTGGAAGTGAGTAAGGAAATAGATTATAAGAAAGGTATTTGGTGGAGTCAAATCTTTACTGGATTTATGCTAAATAATAAAAATAGATATGAAGAAGCTCTCGAAACTCTTGAGAGAAATCTGATATTAAGTAAAGAACTAGGCAATGATATATTTTATCTATTTTCACTACAAATAATATCAATTATTTATTTTTATACTTCTCAATGGGAATCATATTATCAAAATATACTACAACGTAGAGAATTGTACGAAAAGTTTGAGAATAGCAGAGGAGATAAAGCTTTTTTAAATTTTCAACTTGGTATATATTATGCTAATATCGGGGAGTTGAGTCATTCTATAGAAAAATATGAAGAAAGTCTGAAAGCATATCGAGAGCAAAATTATGAAAACCTACTTGAAATAAATTTAAATAATCTTGGTTGGACTTACAGACTATTAGGAGAGTTAGATAGAGCTAGAGAATATTTTCAAGAAAGCTATCAACTCTATATTGACAAGAACTTGCAATACTTCTCATTTGCTCGAGCTAACCTTGGCGAGCTTCATTTGTTGAGGGGAGAATTAGATGAAGCTTTGGAGATTTTTGAAGAACAATTACCTCTACTCGAAAAACAACAAGAACTAAAAAATATATTATCTTGGTATCATCGAGAATTAGGAAAAATTTATTGGTATAAAGGATTAATAGACAAAGCATTTGAAACCTTTAAACGAAGCCATCAACTTCTGGAAGAAGTAGGGATTAAACAATATTACTCTGGTAGTTTATTACTTTTGATTTCTCTTTCTATTGAAGTAAGTAATCTGGATTTAGCTAAAGAATTCTTTAGACAATTGGAAACCATAAAAGATGAAATAGATGACAAAGATTCCTATCAACGATATCTTCTTTCAAAAGCTTTAATTCTAAAAAATAGTACTATAGATGCAGATAGAGATCAAGCTGAACTTATCTTTGAACAACTTCTAGAAGAAGTAATAGACTATGCTTTGAAAGTGGATATACTGTTCAACCTTAGTGAGCTTCTTCTAGAGAAACTAGCGAAAACTGATAAAAAAGAAATTTTCGAGAAGATCTATGAGTTTACTAACACATTACTTAGTTTATCAAAAGATAATAATTCCAGCATTCTATTTGTGGAAACTTCATGGTTGCTTTCCCAGCTTGCATTAATTGATGGAGATGTCAAGAAAGCTAGAGCATTGTTATCCGAAGCTTTCCAAGTAGCTAATGAGAGAGGATTGGAAGGTTTAGCTCTGAAAATCATTAAAGAACAAGAAAAAATCACCAAACAAGCAATATTATTTCAGGATTTAGAGAAGAAAAAAATCCCCATTTCTGCAAGAATGCAAACTATGGACATCCAAGAATCATTCAAGATAGTTAAGAAAGAAAGATTAGTTGTAACCAGTAAAGAAGAAACAGAAACATCAAGGAAATTATTTTCAATCAGTATCTAGTTTCTCTTAATACCATTGTTGATAATTATTATAAGTGCTCCAGATAAAAAAACTTGACAAGTATAATTCAAATTATATTCTTTGGAGGTATATTTAATGAGAAGGGATAATTTTGCTATTTTTTCAGAAGGAAAAATTGGTAAACTCAAATTACCAAATCGATTGGTTCGTTCTTCAACTTGGGATCCTTCTATCCTATCTATCAGACAGATGACTGATGAAGTACTCAACCTTTATAGGAATCTTGCTCTTGGTGGAATTGGATTGATTATTACTGGTGGTTTTCCTGTTTTTAGAGAAAGAACTTCTAGAGACCAACCAGGTGATTGGTTATTGTCTTTCTCTGATCTTTGTGTTAAAGATTTAGAGAGAATGATTCAAGCAGTACGTGATGTAAATCCTCAATGCAAAATAATTGCACAACTAGAAAACGGTAACATCAACGCAAAACCCTCAGATGTTAGTTCCCCTTTTTCCAAAAGGAAACTTCGAATATTGAATCAAAAGGAGATTTTTGATATTATTGATAGTTTTGTTGAAGCTATTATTGAGATGAAAATAATAGGATTTGATGGAGTCCAACTTCATGCAGCTCATGGTGGTTTGTTAAGTCGCTTTCTTTCATCATATTCAAATCAGAGAGATGATATCTATGGAGGTTCAGCATCAAAACGTGTGAGAATTATCAAGGAAATAGTTTCAAAAGCGAGAGAAACTGTTGGTGATTTTCCTATTCTTATCAAAATGAACTGTACCGATTTTGTAGAGGGTGGAACCGATAT
>JAGLTP010000276.1 GCA_023135215.1 Candidatus Heimdallarchaeota archaeon | reverse complement strand
GTATCTATACGTTTCATTGATACCTTTAATTTCACATAATTAATAGTAAAATAAGAAAAAAGGAAAAATTAGAGAAAGCCTTTTTCTTCTAAAATATCTTTTAATTTGGGATATCCTATTTCTTCAAGTTCGTACCTAACTCTGGCAATAGGTTTGTTAACATTCACTAGTCTTGTTATATCTATAGGAGTTGCTGAAACAACAACATCACAATCTGTGTTGTTTATCGTATCTTCAAGATCTTTAAGCTGTTGTTCAAAGTAACCCATTGCCGGTAATAGAGTACCAATGTCAGGATAACGATCGAAAGTTTCTTTCATACTTCCAACAAGATAGGGACGAGGGTCAATTAGTTCTTTAGCACCATATCGTCTAGCTGCTACAACTCCAGCTCCATATTTCATTTCCCCATGAGTTAATGTTGGACCATCTTCTATAACTAAAACTCTTTTTCCCTTTACTAATTCGGGTTTATCCACGAAAATAGGTGAAGAAGCCTCTACAATAATAGCCTCTGGGTTTACTTTTCGTATGTTCTCTTCTAGCTGTATAACATTCTTGTAGTCAGCTGTTGCAATTTTGTTTACTACTACAACATCTGCCAAATTTAGAGTTGTTTCTCCTGGATGATATCGAAGTTCATGTCCAACACGGTGTGGATCCGCTACAACTATTTGTAAATCAGGTTTATAGAAAGAGAAATCATTATTACCTCCATCCCACAAGATTATATCCGCTTCTTTTTCGGCTTCTCTTAGAATTGCTTCATAATCAACTCCGGAATAGATTACTAAACCTCTATCTATATAGGGTTCATATTCTTCTCTTTCTTCAATGGTTGTCTCATGTTTATCCAAATCTGAATAATCAGCAAATCTTTGCACAGCTTGCTTTACCAAATCTCCATAAGGCATAGGATGTCGTATTGCTACGACTTTCTTTCCAGCATCATGAAGCAGTTGAACTATTTTTCTTGAGGTTTGAGATTTACCACTTCCAGTCCTTACAGCACAAACGCTAATTAGAGGTTTAATACTCTTAATCATGGTTCCTTTAGTTCCTAGTAGGGAAAAAGCAGCACCAAGCGCATTAACTAGAGATGCTTTGTGCATCACATATTCATGTGATACATCAGAATATGAGAAAACGACTTCATCTACATCTAGATCTATAATTAACCGAGATAATTCGCTCTCATCATAGATAGGGATGCCTTTTGGATACAAATCTCCTGAGAGTTCAGGAGGATATTTACGATCAACAATATCTGGGATTTGTGTAGCTGTAAAAGCAACTACTTCATACATTTCATTTGTCCTAAAATAAGTATTGAAATTATGAAAATCCCTTCCAGCTGCACCCATAATTATTATTTTACGTCTCTTTATTTCCATAATTATCGCCTTAGCTTCTTATGTTCCGAACTACTAGCCTATCTTAAAAAATTTATGTTTACACAGCTTATTAATACAAGAAGACACTTAGCTTTCCTTTTGTTGCTTTGAAATTTTCTTATTAATTCGCATCTGAATTAAGAAAATTGAACCAATTGCAACAAAAAGACCCAGAAAAGTTGCAACAATTAAAGCTATATTCCTGATCTTCGGTGGTGAATTTTGTGTCGAAAACAAAGCGATTATCATCCCCCCTACACTGAAAAGAAAGGGAGCAGTAAGTGCAAAAGCAAGCATCTTTTTGGTCACTATTGGATCTTTTTCTTCCATTTCATACTACTTCTCTATTCATTAAATATAGATTTATTGTTAGAACTTTGCCAATAAGATATCTGAATTTATCCTCTTAATTTTGAAAAATAATAACAAGCGATTGTTATTACGTGTGAAGCAAGGTAGTCCCTTTTGCCTAAACTTATAGGAGATGCACCTAGATTGTATAATTCCTCTTCTTGCTTCTGTGTAAGGTCGTGTTGACTTCCTAGGACAAAACATATTGAGTTTTCTTTCTCTGTTATTTCATCGTATTCTTCTAGTGATTTTCCCTCTGGTGTAAAATAGTAGAATACGCTATTTTTTGCTAGATTTTCCAACAGCTCTTCAAAGGAAATCTTCTCATATTTCAGACCATAATCTTTGGGGTTGTAGAGAATAGCAAGAAACTCTCTTACAGAATCCAATTCATTTCTAAGTTCAGTTCTTACTGATGAAATGGGTATGTAAATAGCTGATAATTCATTTGGGTGCGAAAGATATAGGATAAGGTAAATATCCTGGCTTATTCTTTTTTGCCAACGGTAAAGATTTTGTAAACAGCGAGAGATTACATCAACTCTTTCTTGACCACCAACAATGGATTTTATTGTCTTTTTGGTCTCAGATCTGATTGATGAAGAAGGCAAAAGGAAATACAAACTCATTTTTTTCTCTCTCACATGAAATAAAGAAAAATAAGGAAGAGAACTATATTATGAACGTCGTTCTTTTTTGGCTCTTATATTAGTCCGTCCTCTATGAATTGAGCATGAAATACAATAATAGGTAATTTTTTGTTGTCGTGGAATATGTGCTCCTTCAGCTCTTAGTTCCTTTGCAAGTCTATAATCAACTGCACTAGTATAGATAGTAAATTTCTTAGCTTTATCAGTTGGTATGAGGGCTCCACAACTATGACAGGTTTTCATAGAAGCGCGACCGCGTTTTCCCCCTGACCTTCCCCCTGATTTACGTTTCTTAGGCATTATATTGTCACCTTCATGAAAATACACCTATCCCCCAATGTCTAGAGAATGCTTTTAAATTTGTTGAATAGAGAGCTGTAAAATTAGCTATTCGTTTTTAGTTTCTTTATCGAAAAGCTTATTGAATGTTTTTTGTATATAATTCTCGGCTTCTTCCATAAGTTTATACCCAAGTTCTGTGATTTCGTAGTACTTTCTATCTATACGCTCTATTTCGTTTCTCATTTCAATTTTTCTAACTACACCCTCTCTCTCTAGTAAATACAGGATTGTATAATTTGTGACAATTGCTGGACTGAAGCCAAATCTATTTTGAATTTCTTGTTTCAATTCATAAGCATATTTGGGTCCCTCTTTCAGAAGTTTCAAAACCCAAATCCACAAGAGATCTATCGTTAAGTTCTTTTCCAATCTTAAGAAAGCCTTTGAGTTTTTCGCTTCTGTCAATATATCGTTCTCAGAAGAAGTCATCTTTTAATGAAATTCTCCACTTGTTTAAAAGATTTAAGTAAATAAGAAGGAAAAAAATTATTTGAGTGGAACATAAAGTGAAGATCTTGTTGCCCCTATACCAGGTGCACCATGTCGAACTATTTTGGTTGATGGTGAAAATTCCCCTAACAGGTGTCCTATCATCTGAGGTTGAATCTCTACTTCGATGAATTCTTTTCCATTGTAGACAGCTACTACTGCTCCAACCATTTCAGGCAGGATTGGCATATCTCTAACATGTGTTCTTACAACACCTTTTTCTCCCCTTTCTTGACCCTCCATTGCTCTTCTAATATCCTCTAGCAGTTTCTTTCTTCTAGGTGTCCAGAACTCTTGACGAGAAAGACTTCTTCTTCTTTTTGAGGGGAGTAAGTCCAGTACCTCGTCCATACTCATTTGTTTCAATTCTTCGAGAGTGTATCCTCTGTATCTAAATTTCCTAGATGACACTGTTTTCTACCGAGCTAATACCGCTTTGTATTCATTTTAAACCTTTTGATTTTTGTTACAGCAATCCATTGATTCTTTTATGGTTTGAATACTAGTAGCAAGTAATGATCAACACCCCAAGCTAGACCTGAAAGAATCATTGCAAACAATATTGGGATGGGTAAACCTGGAAACTTTCCATGTTTCAACAACATGCTCTCTGTTACTTTTATACCTACTATAATCCCCAAAATAGCACTTAAACCGATAGCTAAACCAAGTTCTTTTGTTACAAAGGTTATAAAAGAAGAATAAAAGATGAAATCTCCAACACCAATTGCAATTGATTGAATGGTAAATTCATTTGATTGTTGAGAAACTGATAGGTTTGATTTCTGAAATACCTTGTTTATAGGTCCCTTAAATACCGAGTATATATCAAATAATGAAATAAGAATAATAAGAGTTAGAAAAGTTGGAAGAGGTAAAACCAAGCCAAAAATAGTTCCAACTGCAATACCTAATATTGCTATTATCGTGTTCCTAAAATGTAAATTTCCTTTATTTAAAAAAAATCCCAAGAAAACTAAAGTCCCAAGTATACATCCTACAATTGAAAAAATGATTTCAATCCATGGAAACAGATTAGGTTTGAGTATTTCAAGGAAATATCCATGTAACCAGAAAACACTAGCAGCAGAGATAAAGAGACCGACAGCGAATATACCCTTAAGCACTTTTTCTCGATTGTATTTAATTGCAATCATTATCAGTATTCCACTAACAATGGCTATAGATGCTAACAAAAAACCTTCTAGAAATTGTGTGGTGGAATTCCCTTCCCCGGGTATGAATATTCCTGTTTCGATAGTTATAGTTTGATATACAAATCCAATTAGATAGCTGAATACAAGAATGGGAATTAAAATTATAATTGTGGACCTCTTTGTTATAAAAGTAAGAAAAAGAAAACGATAAGGTGTAGAGACCATTTTATCAACTCTGTTTATTCTTCTTGTTTTTGTTCATTTAAGTTTTCCATGAATTATATTTATCCCGTATATTCCAATTTAATCTTGCTTTCGTCTTCTATTCGATATTGGTCAACACCAACAGCAGAATATGCCCAAGACATGGTATTAAAATCAAAATAATAAAATCCCCAATAGTTGGGTAATTGCTCTGCATAACCATTAACACCTCTTACATATGCTCCAAAGGAGTAGTTAAGAAGGTCCAATTCAGCAATACTAGTAAAAACCTGAAGAGCAGTGCTTCCAGTCTGAATGGTAACATTGTATTCTTCCTCTGCTCCTGGTTTAAGAGAACCATAATTAATAATAGCTGTCACAATTACTTCTTCACCATTCTCTATATTTGTAACATACTTCATGTAAAAAGTGACCCCTATTGTTAACAGTATTAGTGAAGAAATACCCAATATGATTAGAATCAATCTTGTTGTTTTCAAGTTAAGTCACCAACCTTTGAAGAACTAGTTTCATCCTTAAATTCATCAAGTATGGGGGATATCATCAATAATTTAACACCCCTATAACGAAATGCTGTTTTAATCCAGTTAATGATGGGGGTTACTAAACTGAAAAGAACGAAATTCCCAAAGAAATGTAGTAATGTAAAAGGAATCCCTAAAATCAAATATGAAATTAAAGAGGGGATTGTAATTGCATCTTGAAGCACAAAAATTATACCACCAATTGTTGTAACTACATCATAAATCAATGCGAAAATCCCTCCAAGAATTCCAAATTCCCAAAAAGATAGTTTGACAAAAGCTTTTCTTCCAAAACCAGCTAACAATGCAAGACTGATGTAACAGATCAACTTGAATGGTATAATTAATCCAGCAGTTGCATAGATGGTAGTTACTATGAATTCGTAGATTAAAGCAATTGATACAGCTGCTAGTACTCCATAATATGTACCAAACAATAAGGAAATTAGAAAAATAGTGACTGAAATGAACTCTATATTTGGGATTAGAACAACTACAGTTGAAAGAACTATACCAAGAGCAGCAAGTGATGCTGAAACTGATAATCGTAAAATAATGGAGATTGTTTTTTTATCATCTTCTCTTTTTTTAGGATTATCCTTCATTTCTATACCCTACTTTCTTTCGATTCATTTACTTGTTAAGATACTTTTGATGTAGATAATTAGATGAAGTTAAATTTCTTTCTTTTCAATGATTTTTACTCTCTGATTATATTTGGCGTTGGAGACTAACTCAACCTTTTTTTATCTAGAACATAGCTTTCTTCACATGGAAAAGGATTCCTCATTTGATGAAATTGAGCTCTTTAAGGTCATAAAAATAGATGTACTTACTGCAAGTCCAGATATTTTTTCTTCAGAAGAGGAAACAAACAGAGGTCATTATGCAGAAATCCCCCTTCTCAATTTTGAGTTGGAGAACGGAGAGAATTTTCTTATGGCAAATATTCCAGTCTCAATTGCGATTGAAATAGCAAGAAAACTAAATGGAGTTGAAAGTGCAGATTCACGCCTCACAACTGCAGAACTTATACCTGAAATCTGTATTGTTGAGAGAATAATTATAGATTCAATTATTCCTTATTCGAATGCATATCAAGCTACTGTTGAGATAAAATTGGAAGGATTTTCAGAGGTTCAACACTTTCAAATGATACCAAGTCATGCAACTCTTTTAGCCCTAATAGCAAATACAGAAATCTTAGTTTCGAACTCACTAATCAAAGCAATTGAAGATAAAGCATAAAAGAAACAGTATTATCAGTAATTATAGAATATCTACACATATCTGAGGTTACCACATTGGCACAGAATGAACAAAATCCCGATTTGAGCGAGAACAAAAAACCAATCAAAAAGAAAGAAGTAGAAAATGACTCAAAAAAACAAGAAGAAGAATACAAAGGTCGAGATTGGGGAAAAATGATTCTGGGTGTTGCATTCATCTTTCTAGTTGTAGTCGTATGGTATGTAATTGACCTCTTTGTACCTTAAAACCAAATCCATTTAAGTGTTTAAATCAAGAATGGATTGGTTCCATGAAAGATGCATTTGTATCAGTTAGTAATCTATCTAAAACTTATGCTTCCAAAGGGGAAACATTGAATATATTAAGTGGTACAAGTTTTGAAATATCGGAAGGGGAACTAATCTGTTTGCTTGGTACTTCGGGATCTGGCAAAACAACTACACTCAACATTTTAGCAGGAATCGATAGACCCACATCAGGTGAAATCTGTTATAATGGACAAAATATAAATGAATGGACACTGGATTATCTTTATGATTATAGATTAAGGGAGATAGGATTTATTTTCCAAGAATTCCATTTGTTAGAACATCTAACATCTCTAGAAAATGTTATGGTTCCACTTCTATTAAATGACTGGGAAGAAGAGGATTCAAGGGAGAGAGCATTCAATCTACTAAAGCAGGTAGGTCTAGCTAATAAAACTATGAACCTTCCAAATGAACTAAGCTCTGGTGAAAAACAGAGAGTGTGTGTAGCTAGAGCTATAGCAAACAACCCCTCACTTCTTATCGCAGATGAACCCACAGGAACTTTAGATAGCAAAACAGGGGACGATATCATGAAATTGCTACAGGGAATTTCTAAGAAAAATAAAATGACAATGGTATATACAACTCACGATCCCTATCTTACAAAAATAGCATCTAGAATATTTGTGATACAAAAAGGAAGAATTGTTGAATCAAATGCTAAAAATCTAGAAGAAGTTGGTTATGATAACATAATTTTCGAGAAAAATAATAAAGGAGAAATTTTATGAAAGAAGTTAAGAGATTTAATCCTCCAAAGAAGGAACTAGCTTTACATCAGAAGCTCCTCAATATCCTTTCATTTAATCTCCATCTAATTTTCAAAAATATCAAAAATAGAAAAAGAAGTACTGTTATCATAATACTCGGGCTTACATTTTCACTCTCAGTCCTGTATACAGCTTCTATATGGAGTCAAACCTCGCAGAAGATTATTGCAGATGATTATATTGAATCATTAGATTATGAAATGTATGTTGAATCATGGCAAGACGATATAGAGATATACAATGATATGTACAATTTTACTGCAGAAGACCCCTTAGTAGAACAAGTAGACTGGATATTTCCAGCTATTGCTTTGTTTAATTATGAGGGCAAAGAAGATAATTATACATGGTTCCCAGAAGATAATCAAGAAGATATGGATAATCCTCTTTCTCTGTCCAATGGATTTGTTATAACCAATAGAGCGATGGATAGAATTTCACTGAATTTGGAAATTGAGGGAAGCTCAAGTTTGAGATCAGGAGAAATCTTAATCAGCTATACTCAAGCAAAACAATTAGAAGAAATTTTCAATGAGGAGATTACTCCTGGTTATAAACTTAATTTAGCAATATCCAGAAGGATTCCTAATACTGATAGAAGTGAAACACAATTCCAATATTTTGAGATAGAGGATACAACTTTTGAGAACTATACTGTTGCAGGTATCTACAAATTTGTAGGACACAATACCATAATTGATAGATTAATCGGAGGAGGAGCAACGGAAAGCGCGGGAACAATCTTTGATTCAATCTTCTTCCCAGCTGATGTTTTAACCTCTTATGATTTTTATAGAATGATCAACTGGGGTGGTATTTTTCCAAGGTTGTTAGTGAAGACAAATGCACAACAATTAAGGGAACAGGGAATTTCAAATATGCCTGATAATCTTCTAGCTCTACGAGATCGTATACAAGTTAGTTATTATCATGCTTACTGTTATGTTTTAGATCATGCACTTTCGGAAATGACAAATGAATATGCAAGAGCTTTTGGTTCCACAAACCTTTTTGTACCAACTATTGCGACTGCGATTTTTCTGACTTATTTTTCAACACAGATAACAATTAAAAAACGAAGAGAAGAAATATCTTTTCTTAGATCAAAGGGTGCTGCAAGCAGTCAAATTATCGGGATTTTTTTCGGTGAATTCTTTATCATTAGTTTCATTTCTTTAATCTTAGGTATTGGTGTTGGAATCCTACTTTCTGCATTAATTCCTTCTTTCGGACAAAATCAGTTCTTTAATCGATCTCTCTTTGTTCGGTACTTCCAGGAGATAGAGATATCGCCTTATGACATTGAAATGCTCACAATTCTTATTTTAGGTTCATATCTAGGACTTACTCTTCTTAATGTTATTATCTATGTAAGAAAAGATATTCACGAATCAATACTAGTAACACAGAAGGGGCAAAGAATTTTAGAACAGTCTGTGAAAATTTTAGCATTCGTTTTGACAGTAGCGGGATTTTTGTTCTTTCTTTTACTGGAATACAAAAAGCTAGCAGAAAATAGTTACAATTATGGATTATCTTTGATATCAGCAAGTTATAGAGCACTCTATCTTTTCATTGCGGTGGTATTCTTCTCTTGTTATTTCCTATCCTTAGGTGTTAATTTCATCTTAAGAAACATGAAAGTTATATACAATCGAATATTCAGAAAGAGTGGATTCTTTATTCATAAAAACATGCTCAGAATAAGAAAGAGCTTTACTGAACTATCATTCTTTATAGTTCTAATTGTTTGTCTTCTTACGACAATTATTATTATTCGATCCACTAGCATGTACAATAACAATTTTGAAGACGAGTATAGACAAGGAGCGGATCTAAGGGTACAAACAACCATTCCAGTAAACATAACAGAGTTTGAAAATCAAATACAATCAATCGAAGGGGTACAAAATGCTTTTGGATTTTACTCAGTAAAAGCCTCAGTTAGATTATTTGACATCGAGGTTTTTGGTATTGATTCATATAAATTTCTTCAGATTGGAAGGTGGATGGATTCCAGTCTCGTGGATATGTCAGCAGAAACAGCTCTATCTCAACTTGCGGAAAATCCTCGTGGAGTCATCATGAGTGAGTTTTTAGCAGATAGATTTCGTAAAAATATTGGGGACAATATTACTGTACAAGACATAAGAGGTGGTACGATCGAAGATCTCATTGTATCTGCGGTTATTAAATCAGCTCCAGGATTAGGAATAGCGCATGGTTATGACCCAAAAATGAATCGTCAAGTTACTGAATGGGTTCTTGTAAATAAAGAGATTATAAGCGCGGGTTTGGGAATTAATAATGGAACACTTTTCTTAGCAGCAATGGAGGAAAATGCTGATTTCGAGTATATTAGTGAAGAAATTGAGAAAATCAATCCATTCACGATAATAAATCCTGAAAAGATAAACCCCGATTATATTGGTTTCTTCATCCGTGAACATATCCCTCCAGCAAATAACATCTTATTAGTTGGTGCGATTTTTGTGAATATTATCGGTATTGTTTATATATTCATTTCCACAGATTTTATTTTAGAGCAAAGAAGGAAGGAAAATGCAGTTCTACTGGCTTTAGGTGGAAAACAATCAAAAGTTAGGAAGAACATTGTAAACGAAATTCTTTCTTTCATCACTACAACTTTTGCTATTGGCATTCCAGCAGGTTTTCTTGCTTCAATTGTTACACTAACCTTCATCAAGCCTTTACTTATTACTAGGGAAGTAGTACCAATGACCTTACATGTTAATACGCTCATTCTTATTATTATGATCATTAGTTTATTTGCTGCTTCACTGATTGGAATTATACCTATCATTAGAAAACAAATGAAATACGAGATAGTACATGAACTTCGAGCGGTTGTATGATGTCTAAAATGTATAGTACCTCCGATATAGCGAACATGTAAGACGTTAAGCAATCAATAGTTCTTCTTTTGCTTTTTCCAATACTTGACTAATCATATAGTCCTCAGAATCTTTCCAAGATTGATCCATGAATGAGTAATTGTCGGGATTGAAAAGCTTAGTTACGGTAGTATAGGGATCCAGAATCATAATCTGCAAATCCGGGAATAAAGACCAGAGTAGGTTGATTAGATCTATTTTATCTTTTGGAGGTAGAAGAATCTTCCAGAGAAATCCTGTTTCTGTAGCTCGAAAATCTGACTCATATGGAAGATCTAGATTCTGTAGAAGATAGATAATCTTGGACATTGCCCTTTGACTGCAAATAGCTTTGAAAACTAATTCATCTTCTAAACCAAAAAATGACCTATCGAAATCAACTAAATAATTGCGGATTACATATTTACTAAGGAATCTTTTACGTCTAGATACTGTATATTGTGGAAGATTTAGCTGTTTTGATAGGAGAACATACTTTTGAGTTGGATTATGTACGAGTTCCTTTAGTAGCAAAAAATCAAGATGTTTCAATTGCCGTATAACATTCTTAGGTTTCTCTCTTGCAATTCGTTGAAAATAATCAAATTGAGGAACATAGTCTACGCTATCTATGTTTTTTTTCCAGATATCCCATTTGAATAACCACTTCTTGGATATCGGATCCCAATAAGTTAAGTCAATACGAGTTTTGATACCCCTTCCTATTGTTGTGGAATGAACTATCTCCTCTACAAGATTGCTTTCCTTTAGATAATCCAAAAAGTTCAGAAATTTGTTGATTGAGCCTATTGGAATATGAACTTTAATGAATATTCCAGTTATCCCCCCAAAGCATCTTTGTCGTACAACTAAATATGGATGGTAATCGACTATCCTTTCAACTATCCAATATTTATCAATTGAATCCACTCTCAGTATAAAGATATGGCTCTCAAGACCTACAGATTCAGGATGATATTCTGCGTGAAAACTAGTTATTATATCTGCATCCAATAGACCTTCAATTCTCTTTTTTACTGTAGGTGGGGACAATTTTACCTTTTCTGCAAGTTTGCTGTGAGGTAATATTGGTTCTTGTAGTATGTGCTTAAGTATAAGATATTCTTCGTTTTTAAGACTCAAATATGTTCATTTATGAGTTCATTTGAGACTTAAAAAATATTTGTGCTAAAGAAAAAGAAAAGGATTATTGGTTTCGTTTTCTCCTTAAGAAGAAAACTCCCCCTAAAACTGCTAATGATGCAATAGTTGAGATACCCCATGGAAAAGCACTTTCTTCTGTAGGTGTTGGAGTAGTTGGCAGGGTTGGAGGAGGAGGTACATAAAGCGCATATTTTATATCAATATCAAAGTTATCTGAAAATCCTTCTAGCCAAGAAATGGATCTGATTTTTAGAGTTAGAACTTTAAACAAACCCGAAGTCGCATTAAAGGTTAAAGTAATTGTCATGTCGAAGTCAGTGATATTTGTAGGTATGACAAATAAACTACCCATATCACCCATATCTTCTCCTGTTAATAATTCAGAAAGAATAGTTGCATTAATTTCGTCAGCATGAGAGTAACTATATATTTTGAGAAAACTGGCGTCTAAAGTTGTATTTACATTCATATTGAAATTTGTAGTATAATCACTGATATTTTCTAAAAGATCATCGAATAAAACAAGACTTTCAGTATCATTTACAAAATCACCATAATATTGAAGATAGTCAGAAATACTTCCTATTGAGAGTGGAAGTGCAATTGGAAGTCCAATTGGTAAGACATAACTTGTTGTGTCTACTAGTACTTCTTCAAATAATGTCTGATTGCTTTGTGAAAGACCATCTTTATCATATACATCATAATTATAACCATTATCCAACAATTCGGTAAATTTAATTTCCATCGTTGTATTTTCCTTGAAAAGCAACGAATAGTCTTGTCCATATAAACTCATATTCTTTAATTCAAACTTGTAACGTTCATCAGTTTTTACACCCCAATCAGTAGCTGCTTTGGTAGGAGTTGTAATGACCAATGAAAA
>JAGLTP010000275.1 GCA_023135215.1 Candidatus Heimdallarchaeota archaeon | reverse complement strand
ATCTCCAATAAGAGTAATTACTGGCCCATAACGAATAACATCTAAAAATTTCATACCTAAGTAGCCAGTAAGATAATCAAATCTGAAAAGAAAGACATCTTTCATTTTATTGGTTTCTATGAATTTCTCAGCATAGTGATAATAACTATAAACAGCACAAGGAGAACCACCTCTTAAAGCTAAATAACCAATTACATCTCCAGGTTCTCTTTTTTCATAGAGGGACATCATATGACCTAGAACAATAGGAAGAGGTAGGCATTCTTTTCCTGAACTATATCTCAAGCCTTTGACAGGATAATCAAGAATAATATCAGAAGATTCCCCCACAGTGTATCCAAAAACATTTAGAGCTTTTAAAATAACATCTGAATGGAATTTTGAAAAACTAAAGAAGTGTAATTTTACTCTAGGATCCTTAACATCTAATTTCTTTCCTTCAGATGTAAAGACAACAACTTTCCCTCCTCTTTTCTTGATTTTTGCAATCTGAAATGGTTTTTCTTCTTTTTTACTCTCACTTAATTTAAAATTATTAATTATTTCGAGATAAGCTTCAAGCCTTGTTTGAATACCTGCATCAGCTGTATGAGCATCAAGTTCTAAGATTAAATATGGCTTTGATTTTAATTCTGTACGAACATAGTTTTGAACAAATGCGTCTATTGTACAGCTAAAACTATTAATGTAAAGTAAAAACAAGTTTTTATTTTCTAATGACAGGTCAATTGCTGCTTTTACATAATTTGCAAAATACCACGGAATATCTGCATCTCCTGTTTTTTCTAAGAAATCAAAAGGGATAACTGAAATGCCCATACTAGCTAATTTCTTTGGAATTAGAAGAGATGTTTCAGGTGGAAATGCATTATAACTTCTACCTACTAATAGAATACCTATGTCATCTGTTCCTTTTAATTTTTCAATCGCTTCTTTCCCTAATCGTAGAAATTCTTTTTCAACTTCCATTTGAATTGATACAGCTTTCTCATAAGCAGTTTTTGCTAATTTCTTGGATTGTTGAAGATCTTTTACTGCCATCTCAATTAATCCTTTATCAGCTTCATAACCATCAACATAATCTAATATAGGGCTTAAGAAAGTTGGTTCCTTAAATGCAGTTGCAGCGAAATAAGGACTAGCTTGTGTAATTGGACAGAAAGTAGAATCCCTCCATTTTTCTCCCTTAGGCAGAGTAATAACATGTGGTAGAAAAACTAATTTGATGTCTTTCTTTATTAAATCTAAAATAGCACCATGCATTATCTGCACAGGATAACAGAACGGAGCATTAGTCATTAGCTCCTTATCTTCATCAATATCTGAAAGGATTACTTCAAATCCTAGTTCGTTGAAAAATGTGGAGAATAATGGGTATAAACTATGTGTCAGTAAAGCTCTTGGAATTCCTATCTCCCCTTTTACTTCTGATTTCTTCAATTCCTTCTTTTCATTTGCAAACATCAGATCGTTTCTTATATCAAC
>JAGLTP010000274.1 GCA_023135215.1 Candidatus Heimdallarchaeota archaeon | reverse complement strand
AGTAGAAAAGAAAATTCTTAAAAAGAGGCAAATAGGACAAGGATTAACTGAGCTCCGATAGTATAACGGTTAGTATTGGGGATTGTGGATCTTTATGAGCAAAATTCCCTAGGTGACGGTTCGATTCCGTCTCGGGGCACCAAATTCCATTTTTTATAGTTAACCATAAATGTATATTACATTAATAGTATTGATATCTTCTACTTTGTACTCCAAAGCACTAAATTTATTTACTTTGAGAAAAACTAGATTAAGGAATCTGATGAGAAAAATATCTCTAATCCTAAAGAAAAGAATCGAATCATTGGAGCTCTATTACATATCGGAGATTATTATTACTTTCTTCTGTCTGCTTTTTTTCTATTTATTGTATATTCTTCATCCAGAATCAGCTTTATGTTGGTTTGTTTACTCAAAACGTGGTTTTTCTATTACGTATATTCTACTATTAAATGTAGGTTCTATGCTAAACCTAATTATGTACTTTGGCACTAATTCTGAAGAAAGAATCAAGAAAAATAGTTTTATTAACCAAAGCTCAGTTAATTTTGCCATCAATCTTCTAGGCACTTTTTATTTCTATAATTGGTATTCTTCAGGATGCACAGGTTATATTGGACTACAAGTAATTTTTTATGTTCTTCTCTCGGTTCCTATCATATCTTCTATGAAGCTTCTTCTCATTACATTAGACAGGATAATACAAAAAAAGCTAAAGCCGTTTGTTTTAAAGAAATCTCTTATTTGTTCTATTTTTTCAAATACACTCTTTTACGAAATAATCCTAGTTTTTTTGATTGTAATTTTCTTTCTATCCATTCCAATACTTCACCCTAAATTTCACTTCTATTGCAATTTAGGTCTTCAGTACTCTACAAGACTCATTCCTTCAGCTCTATTTTCTCTGATATTAGTCATCTCCAACTTTGTTTTAATATATTCTTTACTTCCTAAAAGAACTAAGAATCTGAAACTAGCTCATCTGTTTCAAATAAGATATCTGCTTTATGTAGTAGTTATTTTAGGCATTAAATATCTCAAATACTATGAGAACACAAATTGTATTGGCTTTAGTCAAATGACTTGGTTCATGATTAAATCTATTCCTTGGATATTAATAATACCTTTAATTTTGTCGATTATCAAGAGAATAATAGGAATGCTAACTAAGTAAAAACAGTCAAGTCAATGTTCTAGGAAAATTTAAAGGAAAGTTATATTCTCTTTAGATTATCAAGGTGAAAAGGATGCCATGGGTAGATGAAGTGATAATGGGAGGAACATTCGATCATCTCCATCAGGGGCATAAAGCGCTTTTAGAAGCAGCAATAAGTATGGGGAACTTCATTAGAGTAGGGATAACTACAGATGAATTCGCTAAAAGTCTTAGAAGATCTGATTCCCATATTCATCTTATGCAACCATTGGAAATTAGAATAGAAAAGCTAGAAAAATATCTTCTATCTAGAGGTTGTGATAAATTTGAGATAATTGCGATAGATGATAGATATGGTTTTGCTCTTAACTCACCTGATGCAGAAGGTATTGTTGTGACTGAAGAAACATATCCTACTGCAGTGGACATTAATAAGCTTAGAACGATGAATAACATAGATCAATTACTCATTCTTGTTATTCCTTTTGTTTTTGATGAAAAGGGGATAATTATCAGTTCTAGAAGAATTCGACAACAACTAGCTGAAATAACTGAAAAGGAATAAATGTAAAATGTGATATTAGGAAGTTAATCTCTTGATTCTATTCCTCTAAGGATTTCTTCACCCATTGTAATGAAAGCATCGGGAACATTAGTAC
>JAGLTP010000273.1 GCA_023135215.1 Candidatus Heimdallarchaeota archaeon | reverse complement strand
CCTTGCATTCGAAAATGACTGTATCCCCTGATTCGATGGTTAAAACAGGTGGATTATTCTTATCTGCGTTGTAAACTACATCTTTCATAGTTATTCTATGAATCTTTCCATTTGTCATTTTTAAATCACAATTGGATTTGAAAAATACTAATTAAAAATCTTTCCGGAATACTTCATCTAAACAATATTCCTTTTTAGTTTTTAGAGAATATTCATTCCTTGCCCTATCTTATTTAGAACTTGAGTTGCTTGTTCCTCATTAATACATAACGGAGGTTGGAGACGTAAAACGTTCCCATAAACACCACCTAAACCTATGATGATGCCTTCATTTTTTAGAAACGATACCATTAATTTAGCTTCATCTATTGCAGGTTTCTTAGTTTGAGAATCTTTAACAAGTTCTATACCTATCATTAATCCTTTACCTCTTACATCACCTATAACGTGATGTTTAGCTTGAAGAACTTCTAGTCCTTCAAAGAATATTTTTCCGATTTTTGCTGCATTCTGGATAAGTTCTTCTTCATGTAAGATTCTTATGTTTTCAAGAGCAACTGCACTACAAACAGGATTCCCTCCATATGTGGAAAAGAAATCACCAGATTCTACGCTATCTGCAATCTTACTGGATGCTATTGCTGCTCCAATAGGCATTCCTCCCCCCATTCCTTTAGCAAGTGTCATCAAATCTGGTTTAAGATTCCAGTATTCGCTTGCAAACAATTTTCCTGTTCTTCCAAATCCAGTTTGGACTTCATCTAAGATGAATGGAATCTCTCTTTCTTTTAGTATTCTAGTAAGTGTTTGGAAGTATGAATCTGGAGGGACAATTATACCTCCCTCTCCTAGAATTGGTTCCATAATGAATGCTGCGACATCTCCAGTAGTATGCCTGTCGATTGTTTCTTCTACAGCTAGTGCTGCTTCTACACCAAATTCCTCTTCAGGTAATTTGGATCTAAAACTATATGGAACAGGAGCATGAACAACACCTGGTGCATTGGCATATGTACCAAATCCTTTCTTATATTTAGCTTGCCCAGTTAGACTTAATGAATAACCTAACCTGCCATGGAAAGAACATTCCAATGCTATTAACTCAGCTCCAGCTTTACCTATAGAGTAGGCATATTTCTTTACTAGTTTAATTGCATTTTCAACAGCTTCAGTTCCACTGTTACAGAGGTAAGTGAATTTTAAATTCCCTGGAGTTATTTCTGCAAGTTTTTCAACTAGAAGAGTTTGAGGAACATTATAAAATCTACCTGATGTGTGTATTAGCTTGGACATTTGCTCAGTTGCTGCTTTTACTAATCTTTTATGAGCGTGTCCAACATTTGATACTGCTATTCCTGCAAAACAATCGATATACTCTTCCCCATCTATATCTTTGAGTATAGCTCCTTTCCCTTCAGTTAAAACAATTGGAACTCTATTATATCCTTGAACATAGAACTCTTTGTCTTTTTTCATTATTTCTTTAGAATTCAATTCACTCACTTCACTTAATTTGATTTTGATATGATAAATTGTATTTAAAATTTCTCCTCTAAAATATTCGAGTTGAATGTGTAAAAAACTTATAAGCAATCAATTTTTCGTAGAATAGAGTTGAATAGTGGGTCTTTAACTAGATGTGATGATATGAAAGGTGAAATTCTGAAAAATTACTTTAATGGGAAATGGGTAGAATCAGAAGCAGAAAAAACAAGAGACGTTATTAATCCTGCAAGCGGGGAATTACTAGCAAAAACACCAATGAGTACATGTAGTGAAGTAAATCAAGTAATCGAAGCTGCTAAAGAAGCTTTCTGGAAATGGCGAACAACTCCTGCTCAAACTAGAATTCGCTATCTTTTTGATTTTCGTGATGCTTTAGAAGAGAATTTTGA
>JAGLTP010000272.1 GCA_023135215.1 Candidatus Heimdallarchaeota archaeon | reverse complement strand
ATTGAGTAATTGTCAATCTATAGTTATGATTTGAATCAGAAAAAAAAGAAAAAGAGAGAAGAATTTAGATATTTCTTTTTCGTCTTCTTTGTATAATTACCAAAACCACAATAATTGGCAAAGTAACACCCATTAAGAAAGGAATCATTTTGTTAAATTCTGGTACATCTACAGGATTTGTTATCTGATATAATTCAACATCTTCTCTTCCTGCTATATCTCTAGTAGTTATTGTAATATCCACTGTTTCTCCATCTGGTATATTGAGATCAAATTGGTAAAGGTTCCCTGATATATGATCAAGAGTATAGCTTTGAATTGAAGTATCTTCATATTCTACATCAGCTACGATATCCCAAACAGCGTTATTATCTGAAGCAGTTACTGAAACTCTATATCCTGTTCCACCTAGTTCTGTATCTGATACATCTGTTATTGCAGGATTTACTCCATCAACTATAGACATGGTTTGTAGTTCATCGGTTTTTATTGGAATTGGGAAAAGTAAATCATTTAGCACTGGGAAGGTAAATGGTTCAAACAAAGCCCCTTCTCCTACTACTTCATAACTTATGTCTATTGAAGGATCTGAAGCAATTATTGTATCTATTGATCCCACTACTGATAGATTCAAGGATTTTACTCTGAAGTACAGATTATTGAATTGTAAAGTAACATTCGTTGTACTAGTTACAAAATCTCCTTCTCCAGCTGAAGCAGTAACTGTGTCTGTTGGATTAGCTGTATCTGTTGGTTCATCAAAGATGTATGTATTGATTCCTCCAGTTACTACATCTCCTGCGAACGCTGTCGAAACATTTGCTTCTAGATATATCCCTATCTCAAACAATGCATCAACCTGAGCTATAAGATCTATACTGTAGATATCTTCTATCTTGCTTAGTGACCCCAGAGGATAGGAATAACTAAAATCCCATAAAGGAATATCTCCAAATGGTGTCATAAAATTATAGATATGACTGATTGGATCAAATAGTTGTAATTTGTAGCCATATACTGAAACTTCTCCCAATACTTCTGCTCCTGCAAAACCTTGCTGTGGATCAACATCTATAATAGAACTGATTTCATCATTAGCAACTGAATATCTAGGAGTCTTCTGCGTGAATAGGAGTGGCACATATAAGCCAGCAAACATTCCTATACTAAAGTTAACAAAACTCACTCCACCTGAGAGAGTCTGATAATATAGCTCTTCTATACCCAGATTCTTTG
>JAGLTP010000271.1 GCA_023135215.1 Candidatus Heimdallarchaeota archaeon | reverse complement strand
ACCTCTACACAGACTGGAGGTAGAATCTCTTCTTCATCAGCTAGTAGGAGAAGAGCCGTAACTACTGCTCGTGCAACTAGTGCGAAAGTAGCCCCTGGAAGAGATATTACTACAACAAAAAAAGTAACAAGATCTACAACTGTCAGGAGAGGGACAAAAAATATCTTTCCAATTGGAAAGGCTACTAAAGATGATCTTAAGTGTATAATCTGTTATTTGGATTTTAAGAAATCTGAATCAAGAAAAATTATTTTATGCCCCCATTGCAAATATCCTGCTCATGCTGACGAATTCTTTAACTGGTTTCAACAATCAAAATTATGCGCAAGATGTAACAAACCCATCTCAGCAAGATATGTAAAATCCCCAATTTACAGAGTTAGCACAAAAGTGTATATTGAAACTGTGATTGAGAAGCTATAAAAACCATTGAAGCCAAATAATTTAAAAGCAAGGTTTAGTAACAAACTTCTGTAAAAATAAAATGTACAAATTGGGTTTAATATGGGAACAATAACACGCTTGACTTGGTCCTTCCTGCTTTCTTTGTCGTTAGTGGGAGTCTCTATCTACTATTTTATAGAAGGAGACAATCAAATGGGGCGTCTTTTTGTCTTCTTAGCTATTTTTGCATTCTTATCATTTTTCTTTCTTTTCAGGAGTATGTATTATCTAAAACACAAAGCAACATTCAATGAGTTCATTTTTGTTTTTGTTTTACCTATGCTTCCTGCATTGATTCTTCTTGCTCAAAAGCTGTTTGGGATAGATGCTATGTTTGTTCTTTCCACAGGAGACTTAACAACTAGTTTTATAGATTATGAATTCTATATCAATGCAGTAGATTTGATGTTACTTCCCTATTACTTAGCAAGTAATTTTCTACTTTTCAGAACGTTTGTCAGATACCCATTTATCAGATTCAGAGGAACAAGTGAAAAGGGAATCCCTCCAAAACTATCAGGATTTCTCTTAATGATTCTAATACCAACTTTGAATATTGTTAGTTCGCTACTTTATTTCAACAATCTATTTCTACTTGTATTTGGAATGATATATTTCTATCTAGGAACGATAGCTCTATTTGTTTAGGAAAAAGCTGAGTAATTCATCTTTGATTCCCATCAATTTGAGTAAGCTTTTTAAAACCTAAGACTTAACTAAATGCTAAATTCAGGTTGTGATAGAATATGATTCCCCGTTGTGTAGTTTGTGGAAGTCGTGAAATAACTACAAAATATTTTTCTTCTAGTTCAAGGAAGCTTTACTGTTCTAAAGAGTGTATGCTTATTGCAAATACAAGGAAACTACTGTCTGTTGGCATTTTAATTTTGCTTGTTGCTCTTATTATTGGAATATATTCG
>JAGLTP010000270.1 GCA_023135215.1 Candidatus Heimdallarchaeota archaeon | reverse complement strand
TATACTACAATAAATTAGTAGAATTCAGAAAAGAAATATTAAAAGAATCATATCTTACTGATTTATCAAGATTATTGGAAGCATTTTCTCACATTGATAGGATTATAATTCTTAGAATCTTGATGGAAAAAGATCGATGTGTATGTGAATTAGAAGCTATATTAGGAAAAAGCCAATCTAATATATCTTATCATCTTAGTATCCTTGAGAAACTAAATTTGATTAAGGGTTGGAAAAAGGGTAAATTTACACATTACTCAGCTGTTCAAAAATCCTTAGAATACTTTAGAAATTTATTTAATACTTGGATCAATGATGAAATCATTAAACTAAATCCAAATTTATTCTAGATTTTTACTGGAACCAAATTAGTTGATTTAATTTATTATTCCAGACTTACCCATTCTCTTTGCAGTTTCAACATGTCATCAAGGAATGCATAGATCAGATGCTTACGAGGGAAATTTGGTTCTGCTTGAAGAGCTTGCACAGCATACTCTCTTGACTTGTTGAGTATAGCTTTTACTACTAAATCTTGTACTTTTGCTTCCTCTCTTAGTAGATCAACTAGAGGTTCAGGAAAGAAGTCTGCAAACCAATTTCCAATTATCACCCTCTTAAATTCTATTAATAAACTACTATTTTAGGTTGGTATCTAGCGAGAGATACTGCAAATTTGACTTCACTAGCAGTTGAAACCTAAGATTGTTTCTTTTGGTTCCAAGATTAGTTTGTCATTTATTTAACTTCAGCCTTAACTTCATAATGTTGGGACCTTGCATCAAAACGTGAAAGCAAGGCTCTTGCATTTGGAGGAACAACTGCTAACTCATAATCTTCTCCTGCAAAAGCACGAACAGCTTCTAACGAATCAAACCACATTATTGTAATGAATTCCACCTCATCACCAATAGTACGACGGAGAAGATGAATTCCTTTAAAACCATCAATTTTACGGGTTTCTATGCCCAAAAAGATTTCGCTCTTGAGAAGTGATTCGTAAGCTTCAGCGTTCTCTAGCGTAGTCCATCCGTGCCAAATTCTACTAATCATTATTCATTCCTTCTTATCAGTGTTTAATTTGTAACATCCTTATATTCTTTTTTGAAAAA
>JAGLTP010000027.1 GCA_023135215.1 Candidatus Heimdallarchaeota archaeon | reverse complement strand
CCGATTGCAGTGTTATGAATACTGCTAGTATGAATAATATGTATGCTATTCTAGCGGAATTTAGTCCTGCAACTAAGATTAAAGATTGTATTTGTTCAACTAATTTCTATGATACTGCTGATCTTGTTAAAGATGGAGTAGGAATTCAACTTACCAAATCAAATAACTCTCTAGTTGAAAATAGTTATTGTTCGAATTTTGATTCGGGAATCTATGTTTATAGATCTCATTTCACTGAAATACGAAATAATTACTTAGAGTTAAATTGGTATGGAATAGCTACATGGACAAACGATTTGACTATCAAAGAAAACACAATTCAGGAAAACTTCGAGGGGATAACAATATTCGCAGGTGCTGGGTTGCCAGCTACAAATATAATCATAAAGAACAATATAATTAAGCAAAGTGTATACTATGGTGTAAGTCTTTATTCTTATTCTCATGACAATATAGTACATCATAACAATTTCGAGGATAACTATCCTACTGGTACTTCTCAAGCTAAAGACGATGGAACTAATAACGTATGGTACGATGATTCAGTCGACGAAGGTAATTTTTGGTCCGATTGGTCAGGTTCTGGATCATATGCAATAGATGGTACTGCTGGGTCAGTGGATCTTTATCCTTTTAGTTCGTCTTCTATCCCAGAATTTAGTTCTTGGGGTCTTTTCATTCTATTAAGTTTAATACCTGTACTGATTATACCAATAGTGAGAAGAACAAAGAGCTAATTCAATCTTTTTTCCTTTTTTATCTTAGTAATCTTTAGAGTTCTTTTGTCAACAAAATATATATTCGTTGAATTGTTTCCTTGCCTAGTACACTTCGAGGTTTATTAATGAAAATAAAAACAAAGAAGATTATTCTTCCTATAATATTAATTTTGAGTTTAATTGCAGGTTTTATATTTACAAACACACATTATCTTGAAGCTAATGTGGATGAAAAAGACAAATTTCCATCATTTTCAAATCTCACTGATTATCCATCTATTGCAATCTACAATGACAGCGAACTAATATCCTATGGTTTTCCTGGCTCAGGAACTGAAAATGAACCTTATAGAATTGAGTATCTTAACATTACAACTTCAGATTACAATGGAATTGATATTGAGAATGTCACACTACATTATGTTATTCAACATTGTTTTATTAGCGCTTGGGGTAGAGGAATCATGATTGTACGATCCTCGCCTGGTGTAGCAACTATCTATAATAATACAATCACCGGACATACCTATGAAGCAATGGAAATCTTTCTTTCATTAAATGCAACAGTTACTGAGAACAGATGTGAAAAGAATGGAGGTTCTGGTATTGTCTTATCTTGGTCAGCTGGAGCTAAGATCATAAATAATATCTGTACTTTGAATGATAGAAATGCTATAAGCATTCAAGGAAATTCATCTGATTGTTTTATCTACAATAATACTCTTGAGCACAATTACAATTATGGAATTAGATTATATGACAATTCTGATAACTCTACAATTTACCATAACACGTTTATAAACAACAATCTTGCTCAGCAATATGGACCTTCTCAAGCAGCCGATGATTCCTATGGAACTCTATGGTATAATGCTACTTTACAAGAAGGCAATTGGTGGTGGGACTGGAATGGAATTGGTGCTTATTCAATTGGTGGAACAGCCGGAACATCTGATATTTATCCTTTGAGAACACCTGTAACTCCTCCTAGTCCTCATGATCCAATATACATAGATTCCGATGACGATTTTATAACGTATGGATTTGAAGGAACTGGAGCACCAAGAGATCCATATAGAATTGAGTATCTTGAAATTATCTCTACAACGAATACTAGTGGTATTTTGATAAAAGATGTTACGATGTCCTTTATCATACAATATTGCTCAATTGATGCTCTTCAGTATGGCATTTTAGTATCTAACGTTCCTAGTTTTGCTTGTAAGATTTATGACACTTTAATCGAGAACACACACTTTGGTATATTTGTTAATTATTCGCATAGTGCATGGATATTGGATAATACTTGTAGTTTCAACAATTATAGTATCATCATTAACGAATGTGATGAATCTCTTATAGCTGGCAATGAATGCTTAGACAGCAACAACAAAAGTATATCAATAAAAAACTCTGAAGATGCGTATGTAGTCTACAATTACTGTTTCTCTGGTAATGAAGAAGGGATAAAACTTAAAGATTCACCCTATTCAACAGTTTCTCATAATCTATGCTTGCAGAATGGTTATTATGCTGCCATGGAATTGCTTGGATATGGAATAAGAATTCTATCATCTAGTCATACGATAGTAAAAAACAATACGTGTTCAGAAAACTTCGAGTCAGGAATTTCTGTCAACACAGGTAGTTTTTACACGGTTGAGGATAACACTTGTGTAAACAATGAATATACAGGTATAGAAACTGGAGGTGCTGACTCTTCATTAATTTCAAATAATACTTGTACTGGAAATCCCTATGGCATCCTTCTCTATAGTGCTTCCTCATCAACAATTAGAAACAATACTTGTTCTTCCAGTATGTGGGCAGGAATGTCAATGTTTGAGGTTACTCTATGTGAATTTTTCGATAATATTATAGAATATACAACTAATTATGGAATGGAATTTTCCTATCTGTCATCTGATAACAATATTCATCACAATAAATTTATTCAAAACAATCTTGGTAGTAGTTCTCAAGCTTATGATGAAGGTTCGAACAACGTTTGGTACGACACATCTTTACACGAAGGTAATTATTGGGATGATTATTCACTTGTTGGTAGTTATTCAATAGATGGATCTGCTGGATCAGAAGATCCTTATCCTCTGAATGAACAAGGCATACCATATATTCCAGAATATACCGTATCTATGCCTCTAGTTTTTGCTGCTTTAATCCTGTCATCTTTTATGATATCTATAGTTGTAAGAAGAAGAAAAACCAGGAGATAAATCTCCTTTTCTTTTTTTATTTTTATACCATTTTAATAATTGCTCTTTCTCTATCAAAAATACCAGCAGCAATTTTGAATAAACCAACTATAATTATTATTAGAACAGCTATACTTCCAAGCAAAGTTGCAATGGAATTTAATAACAATCCAAGCATCTCTAAAACTATTAACATTATCAAGGGTAAAACTACTAGTGAACCTATTTGATATGCATCTCTTACGCTTGTAACTCTTGTTGAGACCATTATCATGAGTTCTACACTTATTATGGAAATTAAAGGACTAATGATAAATACGAAAACCATAGAGAGTAAATCCGGAAATAGTACAAATCCTAGAAACGGATATAGCATTACGTCTATGCATATCATATAAGTAATAGCAGCAACTAAAGTTCCTATAACTGAAGGCAAGAACGATGAGATAATTTTCCCAATTACAATCTCTGATTCCGACATAGGGGAAGCAAGGATAGCTTCTATTGTCTTTCTCTCTTTCTCTCCTACTACAGTTTCCGAAGCTGTGACAGCTGGAATGATAATAGGCAATAGCAGTACTGCTATAAACATACTATAAGAGAGTATGATCAAGGTTTGGGTCTGAGGATGAAGAGCCTCCCAGTTATCTATTATTTTGTTGAACAATGAATCCACAAATTGACCATAAGCACCATTTTCAAATTCAGATGGATCAATTTTGGCTATTGGAAGAACTGAAGTGAATGGAAATAACAAAGCAAACAGCAATGGCATAAAGATGATGACTGATAAGACATATTTGGATTTTGCAAACTCTCGCATGTCTTTCTTCACCAAAGACCAGATTCTTCTCCATTTCATTCCTCTTTCTCCTCCTCTTCTTCTCTAGGTATACTCTCCGTTTCTACTAATTCCAAGTATATTCTTTCTAGAGATGGATATTCATGTCGAACTTCAATCATGGAATGGTTTTCTTTTACAAGATTCTCAATAATAATGGGAGTTACTTTCTCAACCTGAGGAATGATAACAGAGATTGATTTTTGTGTTTGATTAACATCAATCAGCTCTACATTCAGATTCTTGAAAAACTCTTTTAGCTTATAATCCCATTTTAAAAATCTAAATTTAGTTATTCTCTCATCTTT
>JAGLTP010000269.1 GCA_023135215.1 Candidatus Heimdallarchaeota archaeon | reverse complement strand
GGGAATTGGAACCAAACCCATCCTCTATCATCTTCTCTATAACATTTTTCTAATACTGTATAGAGAATTCTATCAACTCCCAAAGAGGGTTCAGCTACATGTGGTACAATTTTTTTACCTTCATCTGCAATTTCGAAAGATGTTTTAGAAGCTTTAGCATGTTTTTGAAGATCATAATCAGTTCGCAAAGCATTACCAATTATCTCCATATGTCCCAAAGAAAGATTAGCTTCTAAATCAAAATTTCCTGCAGAATAATGAGGAGCTTCGTGATCTTGCATATGTCTGAACCAAAATTCAGTTTCAGGTACTCCCATAGCTTTTAGCATTTCGGTTTCCATTGCTAAATAATAAGCAAGATATTGATTAGGAATCAAGCCTTCAACAACTGCTCCTTCAGCAGTTACCTTGAGAGGTTCCTTCCAGCCTTTTTCTTGCATTTCTCGTGTAACCAAATTAATTTCTATCTCAGCGACTTCATCGAATCTTGGGTGTTCATTCTCTTTTTCCGGATCATAAAACATCTCGATTTCCATTTGTTCGAACTGTCTGAGTCTCAAGATGAAGTTTCTAGGTGAGATTTCGTTTCTGAAAGAGTGACCTACTTGAGCAATTCCAAAAGGTAGTTTGTTTCGCATAAAGCCTGCTAATCTCTTGAAATTAATGAAAATATTCTGAGCTGTCTCAGGACGAAGGAAGCCTTTCATACCACCTGTTGATCCTATTTCAGTTCCAAACATTAGATTAAACTGCCTAGCTTTACTCAATTCTCCTTTACAGTTGAGGCAGGTTATAGTGTTATCTTGAATTAACTTATCCAAAGCGTCTAGGGTTAAACCTTCAGCTTTTTGTTTTGTTGTTTGTTCAATCAGTTCATCTGCTCTGAACATAGATTTACAGTTACCACATTGAACTAATGGATCTGTAAAAGAATCTAGATGGCCTGAAGCTTGGAAAACAGGTTCAGGTAACAATAATGAACCTGTGATTTCGAATACTCTATCTTCATCCAAAACAAAGCTTTGTCTCCAGAGATCTATTATCTTCTGACGCATTAGAGTGCCAAGAGGTCCGTAATCGTAAAATCCTCCTGCACCTCCATAAATCTCAGCTGTGGGGCTGATAAATCCTCTACGAAGAGAGACATCTATAATCTTGTCAATCAATCTTTCTTCAGTCAATTGTATCCAAAGGCATCAAAAGAAAGCTGCTTATTAAATGCTTTGAAAAAAGTCAAAAAAAGGAAGAAGAAAGGAAATTATCTTGTGATTTCAAGTTCCCTAACGATTTTCATGTAACGATTTCTAATTGTGGATTCAGGTATTAAAGCTACTTTTGCTATTTGTTTTTGTGTTCTTCTATCATCTTCTATAATTCCTGAGATATAAATTAAAGCTGCAGCTGTTCCTTCAAGTTTCACACCAGATAATAGATTCTTCTCTTCTGCTCTCTTTGAGATTTCCAATGCCCTTAAAATAGTGTCTTCTTCCAATTCCAGAGAAGAACCATACGCTTTAACTAAACCTTGAATTGTCTTT
>JAGLTP010000268.1 GCA_023135215.1 Candidatus Heimdallarchaeota archaeon | reverse complement strand
GCTTTTCTGGGGCAAGACTGTAATCTGGGAACAAAACTGGAATCTCTGAGGATTTACCTATACGAGCTGCTATTCCTCTATGTGTCTTGAAGGAGCCACAATAATATGCTCCTCCATGTAAGTATATTATCACACATTCTTTGTTACTCTTTGGTGGAAATAACCATCCTACAGATATTCCTTCAATTTCATCTTTCACAACCTTTACATTTGACGGATTTCGGAATAGAAATACTCTACTTTCGATATTCTTTCTGCCTTTTTCTACATCTAAAGTCCCTTCATTTTTCAATGACATTTGTTTCATGATTTAAAGGAACATTCTGGCACGTAAGCTTAACATTGAGGATTCAAGAACGAAACAAGTAAATAAATGTTAGTCCAATAGTCGGGGATTACCAAAAGAAGATTATCTAAGCAATTTGAAATACTTTGTAAATTTCAAAATGTACTTCAATCCTTTAATTCTTAGTTTCCCAGTTAAAATTGCTGTAACAGGATTTATTTTCCCTAAACCTAAACCCATGAAAGTAGGTCTATTTGTTATGATTGCTCCATCACATTCTTTTCTAGCTTTTTTGACGTCACTTGCAGAATTTTCAATTTGCTTGAATTCTATCATTCCATTTCCTATATCCAAAATTATGGCTTTTGGATCTTCTTTAGCAACTATAAGTAGAGTATATTTATCTTCTTTAAATTTCTGAAATTCTGGATTTACATTAAGTGATTTAAGCATTGCAAAGATTATAGATGCAAAGCCTTCGTAATTCTTAATTTGGTTGTATAAAGGCAGTATCATTACCATTGCTTTTTTGTATCGTTTTACTATTTCATCAATAACTGATTCAACCATTGGAGTTGAAAGAATAAAAGCTGTTACTCCTCTAGATACTGCATAAATTCCGTTGATAGCTAATGCTAATGTCAAATACTTTGATAGTTCTAAGGTGGGTATAAGTTTGAAAACAGTCTGTCTTCCATCTTCAACAGGTTCCTCAAATAGATAAACATAAACAAGTGATTGTAGTCCACTTACCTGTCCCTTGATATTTAATTCTTCTAACACATTTCGTAATCCTTCCCTTAGTCTATCACCCAGTTTTCCTAACCGCTCAACCTCTTTTTCATCATACAACTCCATGGCTGTTTTCCCGGCAATCATAGTCATAGCATTTCCACTAAATGTTCCTGAATGAGTAATGAAATTCTTTTTAGTCGGATTAAATTGATCAATTATATCGTGTTTTCCACCAAAAGCACCTACAGGTAATC
>JAGLTP010000267.1 GCA_023135215.1 Candidatus Heimdallarchaeota archaeon | reverse complement strand
CTCCAATCCTCCAATGTCTGAATATTTTTCATTTGGTTTTTCGATTAATTCCATCTTCTGAACCATTGGATCTTGGGTTGCGGGTAAGGTATTTACTATAGCAAAAGTTCTTTGATTTAATGCTACTCTTGTATCTGGTTTAAGCTCATTAATATCAACTTGGCGTGATATAGATACCACCAAATTTGGACCAGTAGTACTTCTAACTACTGCAGATTTATTATCAAGTACTTCGACGATATATCCCATAAACAATGGGGGGGATCTTAATCTTTCTAGCTCTACTTTGAGATTATTAACTTCCCTTTGTAGCCGAAGCCTTTCGCTTTCAACCATTTGTTTTTCAGTTTCTAATTGTCTTGCTTGACGTTCAAGATGATGTGCATACGATATTAAGTAAGCAGGATCATTTTGGTCAGGTTTAGCCCTATCTTTTGACAGCTTCAGCACCCTTATTATTTCTCATTATAGTCTAAAGTATATGAATATAAAAGAGTTTTTTTGGTATACTTGAGTTTTACAGAACCTTAAAACATAATAGAAAAAACTAATTGATTCATTTTATATCGAAACAAAGATGCCGAATAACTTCTGAAACACCAACTTTAAGTTTTATTTATTAAATTCAAGATTATGACTCTAGTAGTACTTCGACTCTTACATAGAATAATAAGAGACAAGAGGATGACAACACACTTAGCTTTGTCAGCTAGAGCTTTTGGTTCATCATCTTTTTTCTATTCCGGAGATCACGACAGTGGAGTAGAAGAAAGCATTAGTGATGTTGTACTTGAATGGGGAGGAGAATTCAATGTTGAATACCTTGAGAAACCTTCGAATTTTATAAAAGAATGGAAGAGCAAAGGTGGGATAATAATTCATCTTACAATGTATGGTATTGAATTATCTAACTTAATAGAAAGCATGAAGAATATGTTAGACAAAGATTTGCTTGTTGTTGTTGGAGGGGCTAAGGTTCCGGGGTTCGTTTATCAATTAGCAGATTATAATATAGCAATTGGGCATCAACCTCACAGTGAAATCGCTGCTTTGTCAGTATTTCTAGATAACCTGAGTAAAGGTGAAGCAAGGAAAATAAAACACCCAGATGCTAAGATTAATATTGTCCCAACAGAGCGAGGGAAACAAGCAGAAGCAAACAGGAAGGAATAGATTTGTTGCAATTTACCATTTTGGAAAAAACCTACAATGTTGCTAAACATAGTTCAGCTAAAGCATTAGATTATATCTTAAGCAAAGAGTTAGAAAATCTAGATGTAGAAATTATAAAAATTGATTTTAACAAAGAAAAATATGCAGAAATTACTCTAGATGGTAAAGATGAAATTATTGCAAAGAATTTTATTTCCAATAACCACGGTACAAAAAAAAGTGTTTCCACCATAAATGTCGGTGATCAGATATTTGGGAGATTCAAAGATGTTGGCGGGGTAAAATTTGGTTCCTTTGTAGATGCAGGATTAGAAACTTCAACACAAAAAATTGATGCTTTATATCCTCTATTTGCAATGAGAGAGCAACTTGCAGATGGAAACAAAGTTCCATTGATGAACATATTAAGATCATTTGGTATAGTTGAGAACTTACCTATGTTTTTTGAAATTACTAAGCGCGAGATATTAGGGGGGAAAATATGGGTTGAGTTAACAGATCAATCATTAGATTGGATATTTGACCCTCTAGAAAGAGAAAAAGAGGCTCTAATTCTTTGTGGAACTACTAGAAGGATGATTAAACAAGCTCTCACTCAAACTGGGCATGCAGAAGATATAGAAATAATTGAAAGAATAGGATTACTTGAGTATAGACTAATATGTAAAAAAGGAACTAGAGCAGATGGATTGATCCCTGAATTAGGTCCTCATCTTGGGAGAACAAAAATAGGAGCTCAAGTTCCAAAGAGGGTTTTGGAATTATTTGAT
>JAGLTP010000266.1 GCA_023135215.1 Candidatus Heimdallarchaeota archaeon | reverse complement strand
CAAAACATTGGTGAAACGCTTAGATCAGTAAGAAGAGAAATTAGAAAGTTCGAATTCAGTGATAAGGTTTTAGATTTAATTTCCATTATAGGAGTAGTATTATTTATGATATCATTTATCTCTGTTTTCCTGTCTAAAAAATTCAACATAGTAAATATTGTATTCATGTTATATCCTCTAGCTGTTGGTGGTTTAGCGGCAGCTTTTCGAATGAAAAGAAGAGATAAACCAGAAGAAACACCAAAAATGTTCAGAGAATGGTTAATTATTATGGGTTCTATTACAGCAATTGGTCTAATAATGATCATAATTGCACATATTCTCTTCTAAAAGTAATAGACTATCAGCAATTTTTTTATATCTTGGTATGATTACATTATTTAATGACTCATGAAACTTATCGAATCTATTCACGAGTTTTAAAGTTTGGACAGAAAATAGGACTTAGAAGATTCATAGAAACTATAGTTTTTGCAATTACTATCTTTGCCATTACTTCAGTTTATTTTGTAGTTCTCACTCGAACTGCGGCATCAACAGGTCTTTCAGCATTTACAGCTGCAGGAACCTACATCTTCTTTCCACTAGGTTTATTTGCTGAAATTGCTTTAATCTTGAGTTATATAGAAAATCGTTATCAAATTGACATTTTCGGTGAAAATATAAACAAATTCTTTGGTATCTTTAGTTTTTTATCGATAACTGTTATCATTTTATATTCAGCTATTCCTGGATTGTACCTCAATAGAGAATTGAATGCTTATAATATCTCTATCATTGTTCTTTTCTTCTTGCTTGCTGTAATTGAAACAGGATACTTTCTCTACTCTTCCCCAAGATTGGTAAAATCGGAAACATTTGGATTGGAATATCAATTCTCAAACATGGAGAAAAGACTCAAAGAAAAAAGATTGATTGATCTACCAATTGAAAAAGCAATCAATAAAGGTTTAAATGCTTTAAAGAAGAGAGTTACAGAAGAAGGACTATGGGGAGAATTGAGTCCAGTTTATGAAACAGCTTGTGTTCTTGATTTATTCCATAATTTGGGATACAACAGAGACACAGAGTGGATAATTTCAACAACAGAAGGGAAGAAAACTTTTACTTTGGGTCAAACAATTGATAATTTGGAAGCTATCATAAATACTGCAGAAACCATAGAAACCTCATATGAACAGTTCTACGTTATGCATGCTCTAAGCTTATTTAATCCTACAGTATTCGATGATAGAGCTCAGGATATAAAAGATTTTCATGAATCGATTTTTGAAGATACAGAATGGGATTTCATTAATAAAATGAACAGATTTACTCCAAATCTCAGATCACGCACAACTCCTCTACATTTAATAATGGCATATGTTGGTGATGTCACAGGCAATATAACTGTCCTCGATAGAATGGCTACTTTGTTCTCAGCTAGTATTGATATAGTTATAAAAAGAGGATATGCTCGTTTCTCCACATCACAAACAGGGAAAACACCTATAGAGATGTTTGCTAGACTAATGCTTGCCTTACATGATATCAGGAGAGCTCCGACAAGAAGACAACAGTTCATACAAGCGATTACAGGAACTCAGTTTATTGAAGGTTCTTGGGCAGGAAATGCAGGAACTACTGCATATGTTATACAAGCTCTCATTCCTAGTGAAAATGCTGATTCAATATCATTAAAGAAAGCTGCTATCTACTTAGCTGCTATTCA
>JAGLTP010000265.1 GCA_023135215.1 Candidatus Heimdallarchaeota archaeon | reverse complement strand
TTCCATTCACAATTATCTGACCTTCAGATGGTTTAAGTAATCCTAAGAGCATCCTGATAGTAGTTGTTTTACCAGCTCCATTTGGTCCCAAGAGAGCATAAATTGATCCTTTTGGGATTTCCAAATTAATCTTGTTAACTGCTAGTACAGTCTTGAAGTACTTTGATAATTGTGTAGTTTGAACCATCAGTTCAGACATTCTGTTCTAAATGTAACAGATGGGTTCTTAAAATTATGTTTTCATTTGATTCTAGAACTTTCAACTACGAACTCAAAGTGATGAAAAAAACTTAAATATTTTCAATTGAAGAAATTACGATGCTTGTTGAAAAGAATACCAAAATAATTGCATTATTTTGCATATGTTTAATTCTAGTTTCCTCCAAAGGAACTTCATCTGAGGTTTATTTTACAGAGATAACAGTAGTAGGAACTACAACAGTAATAGATGTTTCCAGAGGTGCATTTCATCAAGATTTTGGTAATTTAATTGGTAACTTAACTGATGCTTTTAATGAAGTCATCATTGCTACTGAGACTTTCGAACTTCCTGAAAGAACAGATGCTCTTTTCATTTCACAACCTGATAGTGGTTATACAGTTCAAGAAATGTCAATCATTTTGGAATTCTTATCAAAAGGTAACAAAACTCTCTTTATTGGAGGAGATTCGGATTATGGAGGTTACTATCAACCTATTTACGTTAATGACTTGCTTAACTTTTTAGGGTCAAAATTACGTCTGGATTCTACTTCTATATCTGATCCAATTATCAATGATGGTGCCAATTGGAGAGTAATTGCAGAGAATTATGGAAATAAAACAATTGGAGATATTCTTAAACAAAATTGTGATGCTGGAATTTCTATGCATGGACCTTGTGCAGTCATAGGATATAATGACTCTACTGTTGTGGATTTACGAAATAACACTCTAGAAGGAGTTGAGGTCCTGCTTTCATACAGTGCGAATGCTAGTTCAGACGATTCTGATTTTAGTATGACTGAATTTGATCTTTATTCCAAAGACAATCTTACTGCTTTTGAGAATGGGAATTACCCAGCTGTAGTTTGTGAAACTTTCAATATTGGTGAAAATACCAGTTACATAATTTTAGCTGGTGAAGTTATTTTTGCTGAATACTACAAAATGTATGATCAGTATACAGGATTTGGGGAATATAATGGAGGGATTCATTACGGACAAATGTTTGTTGATAATTTAGTAAACTTCTTCTTGTCTAATTCTACTGGAATTCCTTTTGTAGAGGAATATTCTAAATTTCATATTGAATTCCTTTTTTCGTTAATTCCTGCAATTATTTTTTTAACACTTTATCTTAGAAAAAGGAAGCGGTCTAGATAATCAAGCTTCCTCAGATTATTTTCATAATACTCAATCAGAATTATTTTGCGTTTCTTCTACAAGGTTTAGTTTAGACTCTTTTATTGAAGTTAGAATTGTTACACATGCAGCCGTTAGTATTGCTAGTCCCCCAACAACATACCAAATTGTAATAGTTTCATTTAGGATTATAGCAGCTAGAGCAACTGCGCCTATTGGCTCTGTTAACAGTAAAAGTGATGCTTTTGATGATTCTATATATCTAGTAGCTATCATAATCAATCCATACGGGATAAGACTCCCAAAAA
>JAGLTP010000264.1 GCA_023135215.1 Candidatus Heimdallarchaeota archaeon | reverse complement strand
TCATCTTTTCTCTAGGTAGAACTATGGAACCGGTTCTTCTCCCGGGGTCATGTTCTTCAAAACCTAGTGAAGAATAAGCTTGATCAGCTATCTTGAGCAAGAAGTTTTCAACATCAATTTGCATTCTATTCTTATATCTTGCAATTTCGAGTGAATGATCTTCTAACAGAGGAGTTGGACCTTTCCTTTGATCGAAAATAGTTAACACAGTCCCAGGAGACATAATTGAGAAGTTCATAGCAATATCCTCGTCAGCCAATTTAGATATTAATTCTTCGAATTCTTTGGGTCGAGTAACTTTGTAAACTATAAAAGCTATCAGAACAACAACTAGAACACTACCACCAATTATTAGGTAGAGCATCCAACTTGGGAGTCCAGGTGGTACGATTCGAATGACTTTATCCTCTAATTCAAGACTAGATGCTGCTCGGAAATTATCTCCATCATAAGTAGCATAAATCATAACATAATCTATATCTGGTGACATGGAGAATAATACAGTAGCTTCTCCTGAGAAATCTGTTGTCCTATTTAATATTACAAAAGAAGTATAATTTGTTGGAATTGAAGCTTGAGCATCGGTTGTTTGATCATAGCTATAAGAATAAATATAGAAATGAAGTTCTTCTAAACCTACACCGGTACCATTTTCATAATAAAGAATACCTGTTATAGCAAGTTGCGTTCCTTCAAGAACTGTGAAGTTTGAAACCTGAATATCTAGGATCATTAATAAAGGTAAAACCTCAAATTCAAGAATAAAACTATCATCTGTATTGTCATAATTATATTTACTCTCAACATAGATATCTAAAGAATAATTACCTTTGATATAGCCGTAAGTAGAGAAATTGAACCCGAAAGTAGAAGAATCTACTTGAAAGAAAGGTGTTGAAATAGAATTTACTTCTAGGAGGATAATATTCCAATCAGATCCAATATGATCTTTGAAATTTAGATAAACTGTAACATTATCATTGTAATATACGGTAAGTCTACTTTCATCTAGAACAGATAATTCTCCTTCTTTTTTGTCAACTATGAGATTTACTCGTATTGTTCTACTTCCTCCAGCTAATGTATAAAATTCGAAATCGACATAGGTCTCAAGACCATTTGTAACATTAGAGCATACAATCGTACAATTGTAAACCGTACTGTCAACTTTGATAATATCTATATTGAAATAATATAGCTCTTGGTGTGATCTAGTGCTTAAGTCAGCAATCTCCATATTAAATACAGTATCTGTTACATTTACCGTGAAATAAATAACGTCTGAATAGTTTACTCTAAATGAACTGACATCATTAATCCATTCAATATCATTAGGTTCAACATATTCGAAGTATATATCAGATACAATAATATTGAAGGTTGCTATTAGTATATTAGCTTGTTCACTAATTGTATTATCTATTAATTCAATTTGTAAAGTATGATTACCATCAACAGCTATCACAGGGAAGGTCCAATTGCCAGAGGCAAATAATCGTGTTCGACCAACACCATCCCAAGTAAACCAGAACTCTTTTAGATCTAGATTAGATGAGCTATTATACCAGATGGGTGTATTGCCAGTAACATACTTCGTATCTCCATCTATCAATTCTGTTAGAACACCACTCTCATTTAAGTAAAGTTGCAGTATTGGAGCTTCAAAATCTGTAATAAAACTGAAACTGTAATTTCCTACGTTTCCTAAAACATCTGATGTTTCAATTACAACAGTCGCTGTTGAATTATGGTCGTAAAACTCATGTGCATTCGGAAGCATATTTAGTGTAAAATCAGTAGTTAAGGCATCTTTCCACCAATATTTCAGTGCATCCCAATAATATTTGACATATTCAACAGTTGCTGGATAGTCTTCTTCTACATTGAAATCAAAGTCAGTATATCCGTTTACTATTGTGCTTTCAGCATAAATTGATAGAATATTGGGGGCAACTGTATCAATAATAAGTGTTTCATTATAAAAATCAGGGTTTCCAAGAGTGTCATTTACGTATATATATAGCCATCCTGAACCATCAGGATAATTTAGATACAAATCTCCTGTAAACATTGTAAGTGGAGAACCATTCCATGAGTAATAGGAGTAATAAATTGGATCTTCGTCAGTAAGCGTAACTTCAACTGTTGCATTGAATGGAACATAAATATTACCGTCTTTTAAAGTAAAATCAACCTCATCAGGGATATTGATTTCGATTGTTGGTGCAATTGTATCAATGAAGAATGTAATGTAAACAACATCAAAATTTCCTGCAAGATCAAAGACATATAAGTAAAATTCATGCTCTCCTTCTCCATTAGTGAAAGGTAAAAGAAGTAATTGGTATGGATAGTTAAGTGTCTGGTTAGCTTTTTCATCTATTGAAATTAGTACAATTAAATCTCCAAAAGTATTAAAATTATCAGTAATTGTGAAATTAAGTGGATCATCTGTAGGTTTGCATCTTGTGTTGTCATAGGTTAGAATGCTATTGTCTATTATCGGAGCTGTTCGATCAACAGTGAAATTGAAGAATATTTTCTGTGCAGTATCTGTTATGTCAAATGTGTAGATTGTTAAATTGTGAAATCCTTCAGTTAAGGGAAGCGCGTCAGTTCCTGTAAGAGTTAACTGACCACTAATAATGCTACCATCTTTTACTGTGCCATTATCCCAAGAATAACGAATTGTACCATTGCTTCTCTGTACATTAAGAATAACATCGTCACCACCATAGTAATAGGAATTATTCCTTAGTTCAGCTAGTTCAACTAGAAATACGTTGGAATCAGTGTAAAAACGATACATCAAAGACGTTAAATGGTTGTAATTATCATAAGCTGAAACATAAAGATAATGATAACCATCTGATGCTGGCAAATTTGTTTGATAAATATTCCCTTGAGCTGGAGACCATGAAACATCTCCTCCAGAATCCCAATGATAGTAAACATTTTGGATACCAAAATCATCATAAATATCAACTTCAATAACTTTGCTAGGAGCATATGTTGAATCATTTATTACATTATAGAGAATAACAGTTGGATATTCTGAATCAAAAATAAATTGATAGAAGAAATTCTCGGTTGTATAGAAATCCGTTGTCTTCAGAGTTATATTATGTAAACCGATGAATCCTGGACTCGTTACATCGTATGGGCTACTTAATGGATACCACGTTCCATTATTATCCCACATATATTCAACCGTGTCTACATTGTACGCAGAGAAATCAAGTATTGCTCCACCTTCAACCGTAGAACCATCAGCAGGTGTGTTTAGTACAAGATTCGTAGTTGATGCATCATACCCAAAACGATAATATTCTACTCTAGTATTACCAAAAACGGGATCAGTTGCTTCTACTTCTAAATCATGCCAACCATGGGTACTTGGTAAGATTGTAGTAGTTTGATTGTCAAAAGAATTCCATCCACCGGTATCCCATCGGTATCTACTTATTGATCCATCAGTAACATCTATTGTCATCTCTGGAGCGGATTGATATACAGTATCATTTGTAGCACCAAAAACATTGATATCTGGAGTTTTCTTTGATCTCATATAAAGCTGAATCCCAGTCATCCGTGTAGCATTATTTATTGTATATGTATTACTATAGATACCATCATTTATAGTCCAAGTTGTTGAACTTGGAACTCCTCCCCAAGGATATCCAGTGTATTGAAGGAAAGATCCAGTGGTTGGTACCGAACTAAATCGTAATTGTATATCCCATCTTAATCTATAACCTGCTGGAATCGTAGTTGTAACAATATCATCAGAAAATGTTCTGTATCCGTTCCACATACTTATAGGATAGGTTTGAGTTCTAGTAGCTATAAGTTGTGGATTGAGTGGATCAGAAGGATTGAAGAGATACAATAGCACCCTATAACCTATGGTAACAGCTTCAGAAAAAACTGCAGAATTATTCACTTCTAAATAAGACCACCAATGAACTTTTCCAGAAATTTCATAATCTTCAGTGAAAACAGGACTGTATATCTTAGAAGGTTCGTTTGGATAACCTTGTTCTCTTAAATAGAACCAATCAGTATTATTTGCCCATGTCAAAGGTACTGAACTAAGAGCTCTCCAGTAGAATTCTTTGTTGAGAGTTCCATCATCTTTGATATCATTATAAGGAACCCATTCAACGACATTCCTTCTACTGTAAGGATCTTCACCAGATGGATCAGTTATTAATGATTCACCTATCCTGGATGTTCCATAAATATAACCCGTACCACTTGGAAAGAAAGCAAAAGTTTTGAAATCACCAAGAGTTTCAGATTTTTGTACAGGATGATCGTTTTCTGATTTCTCTTTTGATTTGTCATTGCTTTCTGGAAACTCAGCTGAAATCTTTGAATCATTTTTATCATTTTTCAGATTAGTATCCATAATTTGATTATAGAATAGTGAATTTAAGCATAAAACAATCAAGAATGCACTAAACAACTGATATCTCTTGCTCTTCATTTTGATCCGCTTGTTACTTTTCATTTCCGCTAACCCTCCATCCTTTGTGCTGCTAGCATAATTCTAACAGATTTCTTTCTTATTTTTATCAGAATATCATCTACTTCAGTTAGTTCTTTCTTTGATTTTAATGCAGAGCTGAGTAAATCAGCTTCATCATAAAGATACTCCTGATAGTTCAATAAATAACTTCCAAATTCTGTATCTGCTAAGACGATTAAAGAAAGATTTTCGAAACCTCCTCGAGCAGCTTTGTTAGGTAACTGAATTCCATGCACCCATCCAACCATTTTTTCACTTGGAAGGACAATAGATCCTACTCTTCTTCCAATATCATGTTCTTCGAAACCCAATGAACTATAAGCTTGATCTGAGATTTTAAGTAGGAAGTTTTCAGTACCCATCCTTAACCTGAGACTATATTTTTCAACTTTCAAACTATGATCCATTACAAGAGGGACAGGACCTTTTCTTTGATCAAAAATTGATAAAACTACACCTGGAGAGACTAATGAATAATTGTTATTGACATCTTCATCTGTTATTTCTTCCAGGAATTGTAGAAATGGTTTTCTTCTAGTAACTTTATACACTATGATTGAAACTATTAGAGCAAGAACTAAGCTTCCTCCAATTATTGTGTATAATAACCATGATGGTAATCCTGGTGGTTGAATAGAATATACAGGAGCTTCTAGTTCTGAAGATGCGATTCCATAGAAACTGCTGCCATCATAGCTTGCTTCGACATCAACATATTCTATTTCTTCACTCATTTGGAAAACTTCTTGGAAATAACCACCATAATCCGTAGTTGTTAGAATAACTACTGTTCCTCCGTCATAATCTGTTTCATTGAAAGCATATACAAATCTACTATTTTCTTTTTTCTTAATATATATTGTAATATTCAGTTCAGTCAATCTTAATGGTGTTCCGTTAAGGAGGGTGAGTTGTCCAGTAATTACTAGTTGAGCTCCTTCAATGACTTCAAATTCTGAAACCTCTACAGTAATTAGTACTTCCAAAGGATTTACTAAGACATCAAAAGTATTATTCGCCTTGTAGAAATTAGATTCAACGTAAATTTCTAAAGAGTAAGAACCTTTACCTCCCAACTCTTTTGAACTGTAGTTAAACTGGAAAAATCCATCAGGTAGTGCAATAAAATCGTAAATCTCATCAACACCATTTACATTTATAAGAATGATAGTTTCATTATCACCAACATCATTGTCTAGATTTAATATGATACTAATGTTTTCTTCATAAGTTACTTCGGGATCGCTTTCAGGACCTATTGTTAAGTTTCCTTCTTTCTTTCCAATTTCTAAGAAAATATGAATTAACTGTTTGCTTTCTTCAAACTTGAAAAATTGAATCTCAATTTTAGTTGATACTCCATCTGTTACGTCTAAAGCTGTTATTAGTATCTCGTATG
>JAGLTP010000263.1 GCA_023135215.1 Candidatus Heimdallarchaeota archaeon | reverse complement strand
ATGTTGGATGCAGCTAAACGTTTCGAGACGCAACCTTCTGATTTAGAAATGAATGATATTGTTAGTGAGTATGATGTTCAGAAGATTTTCTCCTACTAGACATACAGAAAAAAATTAAGTAAACAGCAGAGGGATCTCCGTTATGATTATGGGAAGATGGATAGGTAATCTTCACAGAATCCCTTCATTAAGATTGAAAGCTAATAAAGACGATTGTATTAACTGTAAAAGAAGTGGTAGAGAATGTCCCATGAGTCTTCCTGTTGAAAAGCATGTGATAAGAGACAATATGGAACATAGAGAATGCATTTTGTGTGGTACTTGTATAGATGTCTGTTCAAAGAATGCTATTACTTTCTCATTTAGTTCATACAATGAATGATTGTTTTTTTCCTAAATCACCCAAAATCTCTTTTTTCAACAAATCTGCGGAAAATTTATAATCATCGGTTGTTAGAAATCATTATTAAAAACAAGGTTTTGAAAATGACAGACGATAGAGCTATTATTTTAAAAGCAGATGAATTACCTGATAAATGGTATAATATTCTCCCAGATTTACCTGAACCGTTACCACCACCTATGGATCCTCCTGAAGGATATTCTAGAGTTGGTGATCTTCCCAATCTGTTGATTGGTGAATGTCTTAAACAAGAAATGTCTACAGAAAGATGGATACCAATTCCCGAAGGAATTCAGGAACTTTTCTTAGCTGCAGGCAGACCTAGACCCCTGTATAGAGCTAAGAATCTAGAAAAGAAATTAGGAACACCTGCAAAACTATTTTACAAATCAGAATTTTACAGTCCAACAGGAAGCCATAAAGTTAATACTGCACTTGCGCAAGCTTACTATGCTAAAGAACAAGGATTTGAGCGTCTTACAACAGAAACAGGTGCTGGACAATGGGGAAATGCTCTTGCATATGCTTCAAGTCTAGTTGGATTGGATTGCACAGTTTTCTGGGTTCGAGCTGTTTATAGGTGGAAACCTCAAAGATTGAAATTCATGCAAATGTTTGGTGCAGA
>JAGLTP010000262.1 GCA_023135215.1 Candidatus Heimdallarchaeota archaeon | reverse complement strand
TCTTTAGTATGTACAAACATATCCTTATTGTTCATTTTCTTATCTCGCAAACTATTTGAATTAACACGAGAAAATGAAGAATAAGTTATTTTTAAACATTCTTGAAATAAAATTAAGAGAGTGGTTGATTATTTCTTCTTTTGTTTCTTACCCCAGTCCATAATTTTCTTCTTCGATTTTGAATCTTCTTTCAAGCAACTAGGACAGTAGGTTTTTTGAAGATACCATTGGAAAATCTCTCTTTTGTGAGCTTTCATACCACAGCACTTAAGCTCAATAATCTGTTTCTTACTTTCCTTCTTTAAATCCAATTTACAGAAATAGCACTTATTGCTTTCCTCTTCATTTGAAATTTCTTCCAAATTCATCTCAGACTAAGTTACTTTTTTCTTCTTTTAATTGCTATTGCTACTACTAGAACTGTCAGACCCACTAGAAAGTAACTGAAACCTGAGGTGTCATCTATTTCACTTACTGTTCCAGCAGCAATGTAGTATGATTCTGCAACTGGTTCAACAATCTCTAATCCCAGAAATTCTGAGGTTTCAGGTAGTTGAGCTGTTGTAAAGTTTTCAAAAACAATAATTATTGTAAAACCCACAACTGTTCCTATATCAAATTGGATCAGATAATCTGCTGCATAGATATCATCAGTTGTATTTTGCATGATTACGGGAAAAGCATCACATCTATACACTGGTTCTAATTGACAAACTAATAATTTTACTAAATCATATAATGATCCATCTACAAATTCAACTGTGACGGTCATATTTTCATTTTGGTGCAGGGTTTGAGGTGTTTTCGTTATATTAGTTATTCCGTAAGTATTTATTGCCTTAGTTGATTGCACCGATGCTGATAGAAATAATAGTGTTCCTAAGAGTATTAGCATTGTTTGTAGTTTCTTTTTCATTTATAATCTACCTTCCGAAAATGAATTCAAATAATAAATATAACCCTACTACAATCATTATAGCTCCGCTGATTTTTTTAATAATTTCAGTAGAAGCTTTTAGTTTCTGAACTATAATATCCTTTGAAAAGATTAGTAAGACTGTCACACCTACCATCAGTAAAATGATTGTTAACCCAAATGCTAGATATGCAAAAATCATCTTTATTACTGTAGGTTGAGCTCCTACTTGGAGACTGAAAGCAAGAAATATTGGGCCATTACACCCTAGAGAAGCAACTCCATATCCAAATCCATAAAGAAATGTACTGAGAACTTTCCATCCAGCTTCGAATCTTCTTTCTTGCTCTGTCATTTTAATTTGTCCTTGTCTGATCCAGTTAAGAAACTTGGTGAAAGAGATTTCGAAATTTGTAAACATCAGAAAACCAAACAGAATGAAAATTCCTCCAATTACCGGAAGAACATATACAACATATGGAAGAATAGCGCTACCTACTGCACTAATCACAATACCTAATATCAAATAACTTACAAGAATCCCCACACCTCCAAAAAATCCTAAAATCGGATATAGAAGATAATTCTTCTTTTGAGTAATCTCTTTTTCATCTTTCTCTTCTTCTGTTGATAAATCAACTCCCATTATATGTGCAATATAACCTGGAAGCAGAGGAAATGAACAGGGTGAAAAGAAAGAAGTTATTGCAACAATTATCGCAAAACCTACGAGAAAACCTTGATAACTTGTAATTTGAATTGCTTCCCTTCTACCTTCAATAGCGGCAAGACACTCCTCTTTTAAAGTATCAAATGAAAGCAATCCTTCTTGAGCAAATGTTACTTCCCCTTCAGTGTTTATCACTACAAATGCAGGTATTTCGAATATTCCATAATCTATCACCATCTCAGGAGAAGCTATACTCAGAGTCCAAGTGATTTCTTGCTCTAATGCAAAAGCTTGCAATTGAGGGATCGTTGTTGTGTTATCTGTTTCAATTGAGATTATTTCGATTTTATTTTTTAACTCCAAATCTTCTAACAAGTCTGCTAAAATAGGATACATTTGTTTGCATGGAACACAAGACACGCTCATAAAATCAAATAGAACAGTTTTATTTTGTAGTGAAACGATAGTGAAATCTGTACCATTAATATTGCTCAAAGTATAATTTGGAGCTATTGTTGTTTGTGTTCCTAGATTTTGTACTAAAAAATAAACACCCACACCAGCTCCAATGATAACTAAAGAGCTAATAATAATTGCAAGCTGTTTTTTTCTCACGTGTTCTGAAAATTACCCAACTTTATAACTCTTCTGAAATCTCAACTACAAAAAAGGAAAATAGAAAAGAAAAATCATTGCTATTTTTTTGTATTATTATCTTGGTTTTAAACATCAAATTCCCAAATCGAAGATTTTAAATAAGTTTGTGCTTTAGAATCGTTGGTTGTGAGCTACTAAACATTCTTCAGCTCACAACCCTCCCTCCCTCATTCATAATTTTCAATTATAAAATCAGCTACTTCTAATAACAAATCTTCAGATGAATGTTTCTCTAGAATCCAAACTTTTTCAGTTTCAATAGAAAATAATTCTGACAACTGAGGTTCAATCTCTTTCCTCACTCCTAAGATAATCACTTTCTCTTCTTCATTAACAGTTAATATTAGCTTTGAAAAAGAATCAAATAAACCTTCTTTTTTAGATTCAAGTTTACCTATCTCATCTAGGAAAATTACATCTACATCCGTAACATCTTCCAGAGCTTTCGCAGCAAAATTTAAAGCTCTATTTGCAATGAAATATTTCCCTACTTGAATCCCATTTTCATTTTTTTCTTCTCTGAAAGAATAAGTTTCTTTCGTCTTAAGATTTAGAAATTCTTTATTTTCTTGACCTATTGTAATTACTCCCCCAACATTATATATTCCTGATAATATTTTTCCAAGTTTTCTAAGAAATGTAGATTTTCCTATACCTATTGGACCAGTGATAACTATATACAATACTTTCACACACTTTGAAAATTTGCTACTGTGCTAAAATAATATCCTTCCAAGATTCCAGTATCAGAACAAAACCTTTTGCACCTGCATCTACAACATTAGCTTCCTTTAGTACATCTAGCATTTCTGTTGTCCTTCCCAAGCAATCATAAGCCATTTCTACAAGTATTTCCATATATTCTATCCAGGAAATTTCAGGATTCTCTACGATTATTGTTTTGGCTTTTTCTGTGACTTCTTTCATAACAGTAAGAATAGTACCTTCAGTAGGATTGAGAACTGAGTCATAGGCAAAATCTGTTCCATCAATTAATGCTTCAGAAAAAACTTTGGGTGTAATGTTTTCAGCTTTTTCAAGATATTCAACAACACCAATTAGAAATTGAGAATAGATGACACCAGAGTTTCCCTTTGCTCCAATAAAACTTCCTTTGCCGATAGCTTGAAGAATAGCATCTCCAGTAATTTCTGTTACTTCCCTTACCTCGTTAACAATAGCTTTTAGTGTGAAAAACATATTACTTCCTGTATCACCATCAGGTATTGGGAAAACATTAATAGCATTAATATTCTCCTTTTCTATTTCTATACTTTTTTCACTCTTTATCATCATGTCTTTGAAGAGAATGGGATCTAATTTGTGATGATCACTAATCATACTAGTCACAATTGATTGCTGTTTCTTGTGTAGTGTTTGCGTTTAAAAACATTATCTCATCAGTATAGAATACTGCATTCGATAATATTGATTCTTTCCACTGTATTCTTTTATTCATGCAATCTAAAAAACTTATCCAAATGCTATTCTAGATGAGTCATACCAACAATTTTAAGAAGACTGTATAAAGCAATGTGCTTGTTAATGGTGAATAATTTGGACATACCTGAAGGTCATTGGGGGATATACAAAGATAAAAAAAACATGCCCTTGGAAAGGTTCGATCCTTTCCGAATTATAATCAATGAGTTTGGTACTAAAGTTGGGCATATTACACAATTTTCTCCTTTAAGAGGAAATAGACCATTTGAACATAGGGAAAATAATCAAGAAAGCGCAGAATTACCTAGTCCTGCAGCTGATTCTTTTTGCAAGATTATCAAAGGTGATTTACCAGCTGTTGTGCTTTCACTTGAAAAACAAATTGGTAACCATCCATTAAGTGTTAAATCAGAGAAAAAGGATTTTAGTAAGTATTCCGCAATTTCTATTGTTAACCTTTTCACACCAATGGCTCGAGTTCTATATGAACACACACAATCACTTGAATCAGTACAAGATAAAAGTGTTGGAATTGGTATGGTTCACCTTATTACCAACCATTATGATACACTTTCAGAAGCATCAATTGAGGAAACTAATGAGCTTTTACTCACTACTCAGATTGCACAGAAAAACAGCATAAAAATTCTAAAAGAGAAATACAGCACAGATAAATTAACAACACTGCATTTCTTTAATATAGGAGAAGAAGCGGGTGCTAGTATCTGTCATCTTCATTCACAGACTTACATTTATGCAAATGAGATTGGACATGGCTGGACTTCTCTTGGTTTTTTAAGTGTGCCAGGATTTCATAAAAAAAAGATGGAAAATGAAAACTATTGTTTAGCTTGTGAGTTAGTAAAGAATAGGGAGAATTTAAAAGATCCAATTGAACAAGAGCTTTTGGTTAAAGAAAGGACAGTATTCGAGAATGATGGATGGATAATTCTTACAGCTTTCGCTCCAGAAAGAGATGGGCAGTTAAGATTAATACCTAAGAAACATACTTCAAAATTCTATGAACTTGATGAAAAACAAATTTATGATTTAGCTGAAGCTCTTGTAGTAGCTAATAAAGCATTAGATAAATTTGTAAAGATGGCACATCCAAGTATGAATCTTTTACAAGATCGTAACATTTTGTTCAGGCAGGAAAATGTTGGATATAATTCTGACATGCATATGTTAATAGATGTCATTCCTATCCAAAGAATCGGAGGAGCAGAAATAATGGAAACATATAGAATTGCTACAATGTTTCCAGAGGATGTAGCAAAAATCATGAGAGAAAAGTAGAAAAATTTCAACTCAAAATTAGGAGAGGTTACATGAATAGCAAGAAAAAAGTTCCAGTTGTTTTTGTTCTACATGCATACCAACCAGTTACTCAAGATAAGAAAGTACTAAAAAGAATCATAAAAAACTGTTATCTTCCATTTCTAAAATCACTTGTTAAAAAACCTGAGATTAAAATCAATCTAAACATCACTGGATGTCTTCTAGAAACACTTGCTGTAAAGTATCCTGAAGTATTAGAATTATTAGAACAAGCAATTCAAGCAAATCAAGTTGAGCTTATGGGTTCTGCTTTTTATCACCCAATACTACCTCTCTTATCTCCTCAAGACCAGCGTTATCAAATCAAGAAACAAAAAGAAACAGTTCACAATATCTTAGGGGTAAACACTGGAGTTTTTTTCCCACCGGAACTCGCAACTTCAATGGACCTCATTCCACAGATAATTAATGAAGGGTACGAAATCTTAGTTGTTCCTGATAACATCAGTTACCATCCTTTTGGTGGAATTTACGAACTAGAGAACGGAAGGAATATCCTGTTGCTTAAGAGAAACAAGAAGATAAGTAACAAAATATCATTTGATTTTTATAATCAAGAAATTGATGAAGTTATAGAAGATATGGAGGAGACACATAGATCAACAAACTTCCCCATAATCTTAGCAATGGACTTGGAAACCTTCGGGGAACATCATGAAAAATACTACAAGTTCTTCTTCGAGATTTGTGAAAAAATCGAGACATCTACACTTACTCTAAGCTTAAGAAAATTCCCAAGTGATGTTTTTATTGAAACATTCAATACAACTTCTTGGTCTACAAGTGATAAGGATCTTGAAGAATCAAATCCTTTCCCTCTGTGGAGTCATCCCCTTAACCCAATTCATCAACTACAACAGAGTCATATTCAATTATTAGAGAGGGTAAGAGAGTTCATCAACAGAGGTGATTGGTTCGATGATTATCAAGCTGCTCATTATTCTTGTCAATTCTGGTGGGCATCTAGAGATTACTGGGGTTCAGAACTAGTCCTTCTCGGATTACAACTTCAAAGGGAAACTTTGTTAAAAATGATTGAAGTTTTACCTATTAAGTCAAAGCAAATAATTTTTAATCTATCAAATGACATCATTCAAAGGATAGTAGACATTATAGCAGTAATAGAGGTTCAAAATGAAGATAGCATTCATATCAGCTGAAGTAGCACCGTTCTCAAAAACAGGGGGATTAGGAGATGTTTCCTCTGCATTCCCTAAAGCTATGCAAGGATTAAAACACCGAATATTAATCATGTCTCCACTCTATAAAACAATAGACGCTAAAAAATTCAGATTAGATGTTGTAAAGAAGAACTTAACAGTTACAATAGGTGAGAAGACAGAATTATTCGATCTCTACGTCTCTTTTGTTCCCCATTCCAAAGTTCCAATTTACTTTATCAAAAATTCTTATCTTTATAGGGATGGGATTTATGGTGATAAGAAAGGAGAGGACTATCCCGATAGCGCATACAGATTTATCACATTTACAAAAGCAGTCTTTGAAGCTCTTAAATGGTTAAAATTCTCCCCAGATATTATCCATG
>JAGLTP010000261.1 GCA_023135215.1 Candidatus Heimdallarchaeota archaeon | reverse complement strand
CCTCCCCCAATTCATCCTGACCCAACAAAACCTTCCAAAAAACCTTTCGAGCCTGGTCATCCTGATGTAAGTCCACCTAAGGAATATTAATAATCTGAAATTTTGCATTATGGGTGAACAAGATGAGAAAGAAAGAAGACTTCGATATGATGGTAAGGAGGATGATAAACGGCAGTGATGTTGTTGTCGAAGTTATTGATGCACGTTTTCCAAGTCTTTCAAGAGCAAAAAGATATGAAAATAGGGTTTTGAAAAATAGATCGAAGAAACTTTTTGTTGCAATGAATAAGGTTGATCTTGTTCCAAAAAAAGTAGTTCAGAAATGGAAATCAATACTAAATAAGGAGGGGATATATGTTATACCTACTTCAGCAAGGGAAAGGCTGAGTACCTCAATTTTAAGAAATGCAATAATTCAAGCAGTAGGAAAGGATTTCTTTTATATTACAGCTTGTTTCATTGGTCTTCCGAATACAGGTAAGAGTTCTCTAATCAACATCCTAAAAGGAAGATCTAGTGCCCCCGTAGCCCCAATCCCCGGATTTACAAGAGCTTTACAAGTCCTAAGGATTACAACAAGGTTAAGGATTTTTGATACTCCTGGTGTGATCCCTATGAAACTTTCCTTAGCAAATCAGGTTCTACTTGGAGTTATACGACCAGAGAAACTACCAGATTACATGAAAGCTGCTTGGGCATTAGTCCACAAAATAGATCAACTTAATCCAGGCATACTCTCTGAAACATATGAAATAGAATATGATTCACCTCCAGAATTTCTCGAAAGATTTGCAGAAAAAAGGCATAAGAGAAAGAAGGGTGGAGGATTAGATTTGGATACTGCTGCGGTAATATTCATGAGCGAACATATAAACAAAGCAAGAATCCCAGTTTGGGAAGATCCAGAAGACTATCTGCTTAATAAAGAAAAAGAGAAAAAGAATTAAGCTTTCTTCCTTTTTGATCTAAAAATTATCCAACTTGAGACTGAAGCTACAACAATAGCAATAGGAAGTCCTACATAAATCCCAAGAGCTCTAGATTTTTGTTCTGTTGCGATTTCAAAAATCTGCAAACATGTCGTAGATGAACCCCCCGCAATTAAAACAAAATTGTCTTTAAAATCAACATCGTGTGCTGCACCAATACCTTGTCTATATTCTGCTACTTCAGTAATCTGAGGTAAATTGCTGATATCTAGGAATTCTACACCAAAATTATCTGCTACATAAACATGTGTACTATTTCCTACAACACCTTGAGCTTCTCCTTCATCTGTATCAGTGTGAACCCCTAACATATTAGGATTGTCAGGAATTGTGATATTCAATACCCATACATTACTCGAATAACATCCCACAAAAAGCAAGTTATCGCTTGTTGATAATCCTGTAGCTCCTGAAGCACTAGTGAAGGTTCTAATTCTTTGAGGTGATGAAGTGAGTGTGACATTTACAACCTCCAAGCCCAAAAAAGGATTTGCTAGTATAGCTATGTTATCAATCAAAATGACATCATCTATCCTTCCAGTATGTAAATACTCCCCAACCTCTATTGGATTTGCAAGATTACTTATGTTAAATATTTTCAAACCATCTTCACAACATGCTATAAATGCATAATCATCAGTAGCATATACACGTCTAGAGATGCCATGACCAGAACTTTGTCCAAGAATAGTTGGATCTGTCGGATCACTAATGTCAGCAATCACTAAACCACTACTACCCGCAGCAATGAATGCTAAATCATCTTTTATGAATACTCCAAATGCTCCATTAGATAGTTCCAATGTAGTTATCTTTTCGGGATTGTATGGGTCTTGAATATTAATTATTTCAACCCCACCATTTGAAGTAATATAAGCATAGTTATCATATATTTCAATATCATAGCCCATTCCACCAACAGTACTGATTTTGTTGATAAACATCTCAGTTTGAGCATCTGATGAAATAAGTTCTAGATTTAGGAATAGAATTAAAATCAAAAATAAAACAAAGTATATTTTGTTATAACTAAGTTTACTCATATGAATGCACCAATCTTGCTTATCTACAATCAATTACAGACACTTATAAGATGTGGTGAAAAAAAGTGAAATGAGCAACCAGACTAACTCTGTAGAAATTTAGAAAAAGAAAAGAGAAAAAGAATTAAGCTTTCTTCCTTCTTAATCTAAAAATTATCCAACTTGAGACTGAAGCTACAACAATAGCAATAGGAAGTCCTACATAAATCCCAAGAGCTCTAGATTTTTGTGATTTACTTACTTCAAAAACAAGGCTTCCGATCACACTTCCTCCCGCAACATAGAGAAAATTGCCTGTAAAATCAATATCATGAGCAGCTGAAACACCTGCTCTTTGCTCTGCTACTTTTGTCAAACTTGATAAATTACTGATGTCAAAATATTCAACACCATAATTATCCGCTACAAATAAATGTGTACTATTACCTACAACCCCTTGTGCTTCACCACCATCACCATCATAGTAAGATCCTCGTATAATGGGATTCGAGGAAGTAGTTATGTCAAAAACCAAAACCTGACTTGAGTAGCATCCAACAAATAATAAGTTTTCATATATTGATATACCTGTAGCACCACCAGTACTACTTAGAGTCCTTATTCTTTGTGGAGAAGAAGGATCTGTGACATTTATTACATTGACTCCAGAATTTGGATTCGCTAGATAAGCAAAGTTATTATTAAGAACGACTCCATCAGCTCTTCCATGATCTGAATATTCTGCAATTTTAATAGGATTCGTTAAATCGCTAATATCAAAAATCTGTAGTCCATATTCATAATTCGTAACATAAGCATAATCTTCTAATGCATAAACGTTATTCGTTATACCTTCTACATCTTCTTGACCAAGAAAAGAAGGATTAAATGGGTCACTAATATCTGCAATAATTAATCCTTGCCCTGCTGCAGCAACATAAGCAATGTTGTCTTTTACAAATATTCCAAAAGCTCCGTCATCTATATCAAATTCACTTATTTTGTTAGGCTTGGAGGGATTCTGAATATCAATTACTATAAAACCGTCATTTCCTGTAATATATGCGTAATTTCCATCAATTTCAATATCATAACCGGTTCCAGATCCACCAATGGTTGTAACTTTATTTATATAAAATTCAGCTTGTGCTTCAGATGAAAGCAAAGCATAATTCAAAAGAATAACGAATAAAATGATGAAAGTTGCTTTTTTAACATTAAATAAAAACACATCTCTTGTATTTGTTTTCATGAAAAAATAATTATCTATAGACACTTATAAACATAACAAATCATGGGACAACATTAGAGTTATTATTTTATCTTCAGTCTCAGTAGATGAAGAAGAGGAAGATTAGATTCTCTTTGCTTTAATTTTGTATTTATACAAAAGAAAGAATGCAGTTGATAGTACAGCAACAGCAATAGGAACTCCTACATAAATTCCAATAAAAGGTATTTTTTGAGTGCTGCTTACTTCAAAAGCAAGACACCCTAATACACTTCCACCAGCAATATAGAGAAAATTATCTTTAAAATCAATATCATGTGCAGATGAGACTCCTTGTCTGTTTTCTGCAATTTTAGTAATGGTTGGTAAACTACTGATATCCAAATATTCAACACCATAATAGTCAGCAACATAAAGATGAGTACTGTTTCCTACAACTCCTTGAGCTTCACCATCATCATTATCTGAGTGTATACCTAGTAAGGTTGGATTAGAAGGAGCTGAGATATCAAAAACCAAAACGTTGCTGGAATAACATCCAACAAATAACAGATTTTCAAAATATGATAAGCTAGTAGATCCACCAGTAGCACTCAGAACCCGAATTAATTGCGGGGATGAAGCAATTGTGACATTTAGAACATTAACTCCTGAATTTGTGTTTGCGATATATGCAATTTTATCTCTAACAACAACACTATCTGTTCGTTCAACAAAAGAATATTCCCCTATTTTTGTTGGATTAGCTAGATCTGTAATATCAAAAATCAGTAACCCATTTTCATAATTTGCAACATAAGCATAATCACCAGATACATAGACATTGTTACTTATTCCATACGCACTTTCTTGACCTATAAGAGTTGGATTTTTGGGATCACTTACGTCCGTAATATATAACCCACTACCACCGGCACCAACGTAAGCTATGTTGTCTTTAACGAATATTCCAAAAGAACCATCTTCTATTTCGAAGTTACTAATAATTTTAGGATTAGTAGGATTTTGAATATCGACAACAACGTAACCTTCATTTCCAGTGATATAAGCATAATTGCCATCAATATCGATATCATATCCGATTCCTGACTCTCCAATACGTGCAATTCGATTTAAGTAAAATTCAGCTTGAGCTTCAGATGAAAGAAAACTATAATTCAAAAGAATAACGAATAAAAAAATGAAAGTTACTTTTTTAACATTAAATAAAAACACATTTCTTGTATTTTTTTTCATGCAAAAAAATTAGTATAGACACTTATAAACATGATAAACCATGGGATAGCATTTGAGTTATTATTGTATTTTCAGTCCTAGTAAATGTAAAGTTTCAACAACAACAAAACCATATCTCTCGCAAATTGCTTTTTGGATTTCATCAGCTGTACGAAATTCAATAATCACATTCTGTTCAACAATTAAGTTCTCTTTTACAAACTCCATTGCATAAGTTAACATTGGTTCAACTAGTTTTGCATTGTGTTCAGGATCAATCATTAAATCTAATCTATTAGGTTTCCCCTCTTTCTTACTAAGATTTACATATATTGTTCCAACTAGATTGTCATCCCTGTGTATAGTCCATGTTTTGGTTTTTGGTTTGAGTATCAATCTAGCACTTGGTCTTATCATTCTTATCAAAAGAGGTCTAAAGTATTTACTTCTTTGAACTGGGTGAAAGTTCTGCACTTCTTTTGGTGTTGATTTAAGATCTAGTTCATATCTTTCTTTACTAGTTTTCTTATTTCGTTCAAGTTCTTGTATTTTATACTCTTCAGGAAATTTAACTTGTTTAACTAAGGAAAATTGCTCAGGTACTAGTTTCTGTCTAGTTATAGTATCATAATGAACAAAATCCAGACTTCTATACAATTTATATGCTGGTTCGTTGATATCAAGAACTTCAAGAATACACATCCCAGCTCCAAGATTTTTGGAATGCTCTATAGCTTGTGTTACCAGTTTTCTAGCAAAACCTTTCCTCCTATAATCGGGATGTGTAGCTACCATAGCAATTTCATATTTATCATCCCAACTATATCCTACATTAACCGATGATATGATCTTGCCATCTTCGTTCTCTATAACAAAACCATCAAGAGCATGTTTGTAGTTTTTCGAAAAGATTCCCATAAATTTTAGAAAGGGTTGCAGAGATCTAAACTCATCAAAGATATTCTTCACTTCTAATCCCTTCATCTGTAATTCTTTCTCAAAAACAACTTCCAATAAAGAAGTAACATCTTCACAATCTTTCTCAAAATCCCATTCTCTTATAGAAAATTCCTCATTTTCAACCACAATTTTTGAAATTAAATCTTCAGTCATTCTTATCACCTTGATCTTAAACATTTGATGATACTATTAATTTGATTATCAAATCTATTTTCACTTACATTAATAAATGTTTTGATTATCAAATAATTTTGATGATTAAATTTATAAAGGCTAAGCACCTATATTTTATTGTATATGGAAGTGCTTTGATGAGTAAATCAGGTAAGTTAGAAGTGGATTATAAAGGACTAAAAGCAGAAGGTCCTAAGATTTTAAAAAGAGTGAATGATGTTTTCAAAGTTGAAACTAAGCATGCAATTCTAATGGTGATTAAAAATTTCGGTTCTTCTAATATCAAAAAACTAGCAAAGATTTTAGTAAAAAATGAAGCAACAATATACCACCACTTACAAGATCTAACAAGAGAACCTAAGCTTCTACAAATCGATGAAGAGAAAACTAGAGATAATAAAGGGATTTACTATAAACTATCAAAGATTTCAGAAAGACACTTTGGAGAACCATCAGTTGAAGTGATGGAAACAAAACTAGAAAACGCCTACGATACAATACTAGATCAATCTGACAAGAATCTTTATCGTATTTACATAGAAATGCTAGCTAATCATCCAGATTTAGGAAACCAAGCGGAAAAAGAGAGAAAAAGTTTAGCTTATAATCGCATACTTGAAAACATTATGATAAATAACCTTGAAAGTGCAGAGAAAGCTCTTGCAGAAGGCAAAAAACCAAAGAATCCTGATTATCCTCTAGGAAGTATTGCTAATTTTCCATTAGATATGAAGATCTCAAAACCCAGACATCTCTTTGAGATATTGAAGTTATTCAATGAAATGTCAGTCAAATTCTATAAATTAAAAGAGAAATTTGAACGGGAAATGGATAAAGAAAAGGTCCCAGAAGAGAATCTCGTTAATATTCATTACCATGTTATTGGCGGTGAAATAGCAGAATTCGAATTTGAATAAGATATAAAATAAAAATAAAAAGAAAAGTGGATTTTGCTTAAGCTTCTCGTTTCCAACCCCATTTCTTAGTATCATAAAATGGTAGTTTGATAATTTCAGCTTTTACTTGATTCTTGCGGATTTGCACAAGTACTTCTGTACCTGGCTCTGCATACTTGATATCAATAAAACCCATTCCAATACCTACGTTGCCTATTACTGGGGAGCGTACACCGTTAACCATATACCCGATTTTCTCTCCAGCTGAATTTAGAATTTCATAATCTGCTCTTGGGATTCCCTTCTCTTTGAGAAGAACACCAACATGCTTGATTTTGACACCTTCATTCTTAGCTTTTAGAAGAGCCTCTTTTCCGAAGTAAAATGGTTCTTTATTGTGTTTGCAGAATATCGAGAAATCATAACCTGTTTCAACAGGGTTAACTTCTTCATGTATATCTTCACCATAGAGAGGTAATCCTGCCTCAATTCGTAATGCATCTCTAGCACCTAAGCCACAAAGAGCAATTCCTACTTCTTTTCCAGCTTCCAGAATAGCATTCCAAACCTTTATTCCCTTCTCAGGATTTTGTAAATCAGAATCAAAAATTACAACTTCAAAACCATTCTCACCAGTATAACCAGTACC
>JAGLTP010000260.1 GCA_023135215.1 Candidatus Heimdallarchaeota archaeon | reverse complement strand
AATCAATTCAATGCTCGGGAATCACCGTTGTTACCACATTTTGCTTATAGTGCTGTGGGATCGATACTAGGTATCTTTATAGCACAGGAAAAACCTCCCGATAAGAAAAAATTCTTATCCTGGGGATATGGAATTGCTGGCTTCACAATGGCTTTTGGAGCTTTCTGGTTATTTGTTGTGGAAAAGATTCCAGAAGATCCATTCATGTTAGTAGATTTTCATGTTCATCCAACATGGTTTGTATTTGTTACGATTGGTATGTTATTGATAGTTGTTCTAAGTTTGATGGCAAGCATGGAATTCAGTAGAAAAATTAATTGGAAACGTAGATTAAGAATCTCTCGATTCAGTCGTAGGGCAGGTTTTCTCTGTCTATCAGTTTATTCATTCGCATCAATTCAAGCAGTTCTCAGAGTTGCTCTCTGGGGTATAACACAGCTGTTTGGATGGACTGATCCAGGTTTTCGAACAACAGGAGGATTGAGTATTGGTTGGACATTCTTCTTAATTACTCTTGAGATGGGAATATGGTTTTTCATTCTCTGGATTTGGGAAAAAGGAAGATATCTCTTTTCAGCTGAATGGTTATTTGCTTTAATTCTAAAGCGACCTTCTCAGAGAAAGCAAAAGGATAAACCTAAAATCTTAGGAGATTTCTTGGATGTGAAGGGACGATTAATAGAAGTTACTCCAGCTCACTGGGTAGAACCTATAATAATCGCAGATCAAGAACAATTGCAAAAAGAAATGGGAACTCCAAGTATTTAGAAAAAGACTTGTGGGTTAATCATTGCTGATATTCCAAAACATATCCGGTATAGGTTTTTTCAAGTCGAAAACCAACTGCATCAGCAATTTTTATGCTTCCTATATTACTTAACCGTGATTGCCAGTCAATTCTCTGTATATTGAGTTTCAAACTATGTGAAACAGTATAAGAGACAAGGTTTTTAGCTAGACCTTTCTGTCTATGGTCTTCAGCAGTAATTATTCCTATCTCACATCTTTCCCTATCTTTGGATATGTAATTACAAAAACAGACGCTAGCAATCTCAACATCTTTATGGATTATACAGAAACCAAAACCTCTAGATAAATAGTCTTCTGTACTTAAGTAACAACCTCTTACCCACCTTTCCACTATGAAGAAATTCTTTAGGTCCTCCCGTTTTAACAAATCTGAATCAATTGGTACATACTCATAACCTTCTGGGAGTCTATGTTTGTTAAAATCATATTTTAAGTCACTGAAAATATAATTGCCAAGTTGATGTTCTACTAAATCATTAAATAGAGACTTCACTTTATCTTCCCAGTTATCATCATAGCGAATGATTACTTCTCTTACTTTTAATTCGTTTTTTAGGAGAGGTAAAAGTTCATTTTCCAATAACTTATTTAATTTATCATTAAAATTCTCGTTATCACTTTTCCCACCGAATCCCAATGTTCTTTTACCAAGATAAATTAAACCACTTCTTGGTGAATCGAGATTATCTACAAATATTCTACTTGGATAATTATGCTCTAGAGCCACAACTACTGACATATGTTCATCTGCTAGTTGACTAAAAAGGTTCTTCACTTTGGTATAATCCTTTTTCTCGATTTCATATATCATCTATGAAAGTCTCCTTCATATAATTAGTCAAGTCTATTCTTGTTATTTGAATATTTTCCATTATTAGTTTGATTTTAAGAAATTCTTATAATCGTCTATGAACTAATCTTTTCAATGAAGAAAATATTGATTCTGAATGGAAGTCCTAGAAAAAAAGGTAATACAGCTGTTTTAGTTGAAGAACTCAGAAAGATTCTAGAAGAAAATAGAAACGAAGTGGAAATCTTCAAACTTAATGAACTTAAAATAAATCCTTGTCAAGGGTGTTTCTGGTGTTACAAAGATTATCCTCTAAAATGTATTCAAGATGATGTTATGAACACTCTCTATCCAACTGTTCTAGAAGCTGATATCTTTGTTTTTGCTTCCCCAGTTTATTGGTTTAATTATTCCGGTCAGCTGAAATTATTTATTGATCGTTTAGTCGCTCTACATGTAAAAGGTGGGCATTCTTTAGATGGAAAGAAATTTGCATCTATCTTCGTTTATGGAGATACTAATGTAGAGGGATCCGGAGTACAAAATGCTATTAATTCAATAAACCATCTGATTCGATATCTCAAAGGAAATGATTTGGGAATTGTTCATGGAACTGCTGGAAATATTGGTGATGCAGCAAAGAACCTACAACTAATGAATGGGATTAGAGAATTAGCTGAAAAGATAAAATCAATTAAATGAATCTTTTATTGCATAATTTTATTAGTGCTTCTTGTATTACTCTTCTGATTAGGATGGTTAAATACAGATATTCGGTGTTGTTAATCTTTATAATACTCATTCCTCTTTCTTCTACTTATACCATTGATTCGTTAAATGATGATTATTCTTTGAATTTAGCAGAAGAGAATACGGTTTATGAATTAGAAAGAACTAACCATGAAGTCTCTTCTGATACTCAGTCAATTCACGAATTTGGTAATCAAGAAGACTTCTGGACAGCGAATCTACGGACAAATGAATGGTTTACTGTAAGAGCTACGTTGTTATCTGTTGGAGATCATTGTTATATCTACATGGATAACAGAACAATAAGTTACTATGGGCAAAATGAAGCAATTAGAAGAAGCAAGATCTTTAGTTCAGAGTTTGATACAACCATTTATCCGAAAAATTATGAATTAATGGGAAATCCAAATGGTACATTGGGAGATATAGATGGTGATCCTAGAATAACCGTTTTTCTAGTCCAAGGAGTAGGGAGTTATTATTTGCAGCATAATGAGCTAGTTGGGTATCCTTATTCAAACAATCGAGAAATGGTTTTTGTTAACTCGAACATGCATATAATTAATACAATAGCTGTAATATGTCACGAAACCAACCATTTGTTTTTGTTTAATTATGATCTAGACGAAGCAGTTTTTATGATAGAAGGATTAGCTGAATTCTCAATGTACTATGCAGGTTATATGTCAAATACCTCTTTTATGCAAGGAGAAATGGTATTGAATATAACTTATTCTGCAGCCTATTATTCCCAAAATCCGTCTGTATCTCTTCTTTACTTTGATAGTGATTACTACTCTTATGCTAGCTATGGTGCAGGTTACTTGTTTCTATTTTACATAGCAGAAAAATACGGCATCCAGATTATCAAAGATTTAATTCCAATTGATGATTTAGACGGTCCAGAGGCATTAGAATATGTTCTTTTAAATCATGGTTATGACTTAACTTTCAATGATATTTTTCTAGATTTTATTACTGCTTGCACCATCGATGAACTCGGTATCTATGATGACTTATATGGCTTTGTTAATGCAGATTATCAAATTTCAATAAGAAGACCAGTTTCTGTTTACCCGAAAACTTTCTCCAATATAAGACACAGATATTATGGAATTGAAATCTTAGAATTCTTTGGAACTCCAGATAAGTTCACATTGGAATTAGAGACACCTGATTATCCAAGCTCCTTAGGTGTTGTTACAATCATTCAAGATGATAATGGGTGGAATATTACACAATTAACACTTACTGGTAATGGTTCAAAAACACGTTTATATTGTAGTGGAACAAATATTCAAAGGGCTTATGTAGTAACTAGCAAAATTAGAGTAGGTATTTCTTTAGGACCTAGATTATGGATGGCAAGCCCAATAAGTGAACTTGATTTCACATTTGAATCTGGTCATCAGAATCCAACAGCAAAAACTAGTATCACAATATTCACATTTACTATATCATTGTTAATCATGAGTAACTTCGTTTTGATGCTCAGAAGAAGGAAAAAGACTTAGTCTGTTTTTCCTCCTTTTTTCTAATATCTTAAATACCAAAATAATCTGTAAAAGGTGTATAATCTTCAGGGGGTTCTTCTTTCTTTATTTTTCTTATCTTCTTGATATATTTAAGGAATTGAGAATATCGCTCAATTGTTTGTTTATCTGTCATGTCTTCCCAATCTGTTTCAATCATAATATCTCTAATCTGTTTAACTAGAATATCTAGTTCTTCTGCATTTAATTCATCTGCAAGTTTTCTAGCTAAGTAGATGTTTGCGGTATCAACTCCTGGGATATCAAATCGAATAGGATCGTTCTCCCATGCTTCAAAAGACGTTGCTATTTCATCAGTGGAAAGAAGATCAATTATTCTATCAACTGTAAATGGAGTAATTTCTTTAAACTTCTCATAAGCTAAAGCATATTTTTTAGAATACTCTACATTAGTCTGAAAATAGTCTTCAGTTGGGAAGAGCTGATGAACACCTCTCACTCTGAATAATCCGCTTTGGAACTCTATCTCAAGATATTTCGCTCTATATGGGTCATCTATAAATGGAACTAGTTTTATACTTACTAATTTCTCTCTAATCGATAATTTCCAGATTCTGGAAACTAGTTTCAATGGAAATGCACCTGAAATTTCTTTCTCAGTATAATAGAGATGAAGAATTGGTAATTTTCTTCTATTTGCTCCACTATATATCTTCCTGAAATTAGGTGAAGTTATCTCAAATCCATCTGATCTGAAGTTTTTGGAAAGAAATCTGATCTCATCATTAATACATGCTACATCCCACTCAACTCCCTCAATAATATTGATAAGCTGTACAGTAACTTGGCTACTATCCTCTATACATAGGACATTTTCTAATATGAACCGAAAATCGTTTTCGGATTCATTCATATCATAAAAGAATCTTTTCATTTATTAAATATATAGGCGAAAATAGTTATTCTTTTCTTATTTCTTCAAATAAATGCATGTGTCCTAGCATCCATGCAAGATATTTCCTCGAATCATATTCTTTAGGCATTTTTTTGTAATGTCTATATACTCTATTTGCTCTCTGAGCTACTTTTCTCATCTTCCACATCAATCTAGGTCTGGAAATTCCCTTGAACATTGAAGCTAGCTGTTTGAATAGGGTTATCTTAGGATATTTAGCATTGATTAGTTTTTCAAAATCTGTCTTCGAGACTATTCCCTTATTTATCAGAAAAGATGCCTCTTCTTCTGAGAATTGCTGTAAACCATTTCTCATCATGTCTAATGCTGCAGCATCTCTTCCTCTCTCTTGCATATATCGCACTTGATATTCCCACAATCTTTCAATTGAAATTTCCTTTCTTTGTAGAGCTTTTAGCGCAACTTCAGCAGCAATTTTAGCTGCTCTCATAGATGATCCTGTTCCAGAACCCATAGCTGGTAAAACCTGAGCAGCTGCTTCTCCAACCATCATGAAACCATACCACACCATTGTTAAAGGTCTTCTTACAACAATTTTCCCTCCTCCCCCTCTTATTTTTTCTTTCTGAACTTCTTTATTCGAATTGACATAATCATTTACAATCGCTTTTGCAGATCTTTTTGAGAACCCCTTCCCTACTCCTGCGCCAATGTCTAAGTGATTTGGATCCTCAAAATTTAGCCAACTATAACCTTTCTCATAACCATATCTAAAATATAGAATATTTTGCTCGATTTTGTGCCCTCCCCATTCAATGTCTGTTGATTCAACTTTATGGAGTTCTCTGTAAGCATCAATAATATCTGTTTCAGGAAGTTTGAGATTTAAATCAAGTATCTCTATGTTCTTACCCAAAATTCTTTCTTCCCCTGAACAGTCTATGATTAAGCTTGCATTTTCCACTTTTCCATCTTTCTTCTTGACTCCAACAACCCATTGTCCCTTCCCCATAGGTTCAATTATTTCAGTATTAAAGAAAAATACAGCACCAGCTTTTTCAGCCATAGATAATAATCTTTCTTGTAATAATCTTCTATCTACAACCCATAAATCATAGGTGCTTAGATGTATAACTTTTCCAAAATCCGGTGAGATAATTGCGGCATGATCTTTATCTGCTTTCCTTTCTTTACCTTTAGGAGGAGGAATTCCTGCAAATGAAAAAGCTTCCTTCTCTACAGAATCACACCAATCTTTCCCTATGTCTTCTCTAGCTTCTTTTTCAAAAACAATCACTTTTCGATTAGCTGTAGCTAGGTGGAAAGCAAGCACACAACCTGCAATTCCTGCACCAACTATAATGACATCATTAGGTTTAGGCTTAGGTTTCTTCTTAGACATTAACCTATTGTAAAATTATCCATTATTTAGTTTTACTCTAAAAAAGAGAAAGGATTCTATTCTATCATCCACCTATCCTGGAGATGAGTTCAAGAAGATAAGTCAAACCAGCTACTAACAGAGCTGCAGGAATTATCTTTAAGGCATAAATAATTTTACTTCCTTTGGAAACTACACCTAAAAATAGTCCAAGAACAATCACCTCAACGGTTACTACTACAGTTGAGATAATATACGCTGTGAGCATTGGAAGACCTATATAAACAAAGAAGAAAGGTATCATTGCAGCTAGTGAGAAAAGAAAGGGTGAAAGACCATCAACAAATGATACTACTATCGAAGTCCAGAAACTAGCTTTTGTTACAGCTGTGTTGTTCAAATCTGTAACCATCTGCTCTTCTAATTCTTTAATTGCTCTTGTTCTTTCAGCTTTTTCTGTTAAATAAGCTATAGTGAATCCTGAGACACCCATTGCAAAACTTGCACCTAATCCAGCAAAGAGTAAGATTTTAGGATCACTATAATTTTGTGCTATCCATGAACCTAGTATTATTCCAAAAGCTGTTAATGCTCCATCAAAACCATTCATAACAAAATATCTGCGAAGAATATTTTCTCCCTCAGCCATATTCAGGTATCGTCTAATCTCTTTGAGACTTTTCAATTTATTTTTCCCTATCAATATTTACAACATCTTCTATTTATAAACATGTTCTCGAAATAATATAAAAAATACTTTTGAAGCATGAATTTCAGTTTCATTACTTATACACTTTTAGTGTACTCCCTAAAAAAATTTTAATAATACAGAATCACAATTTACAAGAGGAGTCTCCTAAATGCAAGTTTTTTTCGATAAATCCCTAGAGAATGAGTTCGCAAAAGTATATTCAAAGTTCAAATTGATAGAACAACAATCTGATGAAGCTTATCAAGAAGATCTAAAATATCTCACTTCAAAACTGCAGATTTTTGAACCGTATCCGTCAATTTTTGAAAATGAAGATTTCAATACTGCAGCTATTGATGGTTCCGGTGCTGATAGTTTAGTATCCTTGAACGACATATCCATCCATCTTATGACAGCAGCTTTTGCTGCTGATCAGACACGTTTTAACAAAGGAACAACAAAAAAGCTAGACTGTATGCCCCCAATCTGTACTGCTCCTGAGGGTGTTCTAAGATTGGTTTTGTTACGAGAAGATAATTCAGATGAAGTCTGGGATGATTTTCTTACCTACATTAACTATAATTATAGTGAAGAGCTGTTAGAAATCGTCATTCGAGTTTTGGGTGATATCGTAGCTGAAGTATTCAAGCTTAAAAGACCAAATGATCCTGTTCCAAAATTAGATACTAAAACAAAGATTGTATTGACAGCTAAACAGCTTAATTTAAAATTATATAAAGATGATATAGAGAATTTTTCATCATGGATGGTTTCTCCTAGTGCAAACGCTCCAAGAGGGTGGTATGACCAATTTAGGGAAATACTAGAATATTCATTAGCAAATGCTTTGTTGAAATCTGATCTTCATTTCAAATATCTCTTCTTAGATGGTTCCATGAATATGCTCATGTCCCCCAAACAAATGCAGCCAAGATTAGCCTCTAACTACTTGTTAAGGGATTTATGTTTGAAAGCTTTTGAAAAAGAAACTTGTATTGTTGCTGTAAGTAAAACAACAACTTTTCCTTTTATCTATCGAATTGCTCAAGATCTGGAGAAGAGCTTAGGTTCAGAGAAGAAGTGGTTTGTGAGAGTTCCAACACCTCCACGAGAAAGTAAAACTCTCAATATTCTTAAAGATCGACCACATATCCCTCCAGCATATGGTGTTACGTACCTTTTTCATTTCTCATCTGATGTTCCTATATTGAGAATTGATATAGATGAAAAATGGTGGAAGGAGAAGATTAGGTCATCTGATAAAAAGAAAGAAAGAGATAATGAATT
>JAGLTP010000026.1 GCA_023135215.1 Candidatus Heimdallarchaeota archaeon | reverse complement strand
AGAAAGAAGGGTTCTATCTTTTTACAACATTTGGGTTGCCAAAGCTTCTTCAAATTCTGTGGTTTAATTTAACAACCAGCAAGAAAGCAATAGTTGGGCTCTTAGAAGAGAGAACTGAAGATCTAAATTTCCTTAAAGAGCTCATAGAGACTGGAAAAATTAAATCAGTCATTGACAGAAGTTTTCCAATGGATCAAGCTGCTGAAGCTCATGATTATGTTGAAAAAGGACTCAAAAAGGGACATATAGTCATAACTATAGTACAAGGTAACAACACCTAACACATCGGATGTACAATTAAATAATCTAGTAAAAGATTACTAGATTAACTCAAATTTTTTTTTGTAATATTTCATTGCTTTTTCTTCTAGCTTGTATAAATTTCATTTCAGAATCATTTTTTTAAATATTTAAACTCTAATAAGTATATTGCCGAAAATTTAATTATTGAAAAAAAGTGATATAGCAAATGGTATCTTCAAAGATTGTTATTATTGGAGCTGGTAGCCTACAATTTGGGTTGGGAACTTGTGGTAGTATCTTTAATTCTAAGGTGTTAGAAGGCGCTACAGTAAGTTTACATGACATAAATGCAGAAAATTTAGAATACGCACTTAATGCATGTCAAGCAAAGATAGATGATGACAATCTAAACTTCACCTTAGAATCTACAACAGACCGAAAGGAAGCTTTGAAAGGGGCTAATTTTGTTATTAATTCTATTGAAGTAGGGCCACGATTTGATTGGTGGGAGATAGATAAAAGAATTCCTTGGAAATACGGTAGTCCTCAAGTTTTTGGGGAAAACGGGGGACCAGGAGGTATGTTTCATTCATTGAGAGTTGTTCCACCAATTCTAGATATTTGTGAGGATATTAACAAAATTTGTCCTGGTGCGACTTTCATTAACTATTCTAACCCCATGCATAGAATACTTTTATCAGTCAATAGAAAGTTCCCAAATCTTAAAACAGTTGGTCTATGTCACGAAATAGCTTTCGCAGAATATCTTCTCCCAAAAATTCTGAAAATACCTTTTGAAAAATTGGATTTGTGGTGCGGAGGATTGAATCATATGGGAGCAATAATCAAAGCCAATCACAAAGATACCAATGAAGACCTAATACCTGAAATTCAGCAAAGAGGGGTTAAATTCTTGAAAAGATGGAGATGGAGCATTCCTTCAAGGATGTTGCATCCAGTTGGTCTTACACTCTACATCTTAGAAAACTTTGGCTTTCTACCTTATACTAATGATTCTCATTATGGGGAATATATTGGATGGGCAAAGGAGGTTGTCAATATGCAAGGTATCAGGAGTTTTTATAACCTCTATAGATTTTTTGTTAATTATAGTGGATCTCAAATTAGAAAGAAAATTAAAAGAAATAAAGGTCATAAATTAGTAAAACCTGATCATGAACGAGCAATACCAATTATCGAGGGTATCCTTTCTGATAGTAATCACTATGAATTGTCAGTAAATCTACTAAATGATGGGATAATATCTAACCTTCCCGAAGATTTAGTTATAGAGTGCCCAGCAATTATCAATAAATCAGGAGTACATGGTATACCTCTTGGGGATTATCCTGAGCCACTAGTTGAATTGCTAAGAGTTGAAGCAAAAGTACAAGATTTAGTTGTAAAAGCTATACTCAACAATTCACGAGATTATGCAGTTCAAGCTCTTCAAGCTGATGGAAATTTCCCACGAAAACATCTTATTGATCCTTTTTTGGATGAGATGCTTGAGCTTCAAAAAGATTGGATTAAACTTGAATAACTTGAATATTAATGTCAACAATCAATCGGTTAGTATTTAATGAAGTCAGGT
>JAGLTP010000259.1 GCA_023135215.1 Candidatus Heimdallarchaeota archaeon | reverse complement strand
AAGAAAAGTAGGCGGGCGGTTATCCTTGCCCATAACTATCAACTGGGCGAGGTTCAGGACATAGCTGACTTTGTCGGTGATTCCTTGGAGCTGAGTCAAAATGCCGACAGAACAGATGCCGAGGTGATAGTCTTCTGCGGGGTTCATTTTATGGCAGAAACCGCCTCCATCCTTTGCCCGGATAAGATAGTCCTACTCCCAGACATACATGCCGGTTGTCCTATGGCAGATATGGTTACTGCTGAAGGGCTCAGGCAGAGGAAAAAGGAACTCCCAGGTGTTACTGTGGTCTGCTATATTAACTCATCAGCTGAGGTAAAGGCAGAATCAGATATTTGTTGCACATCAGCTAATGCAAAAAAAATAATAGAATCAGTTGATAGCGATACAATAATTTACCTACCTGACCGAAACATGGGTGAGAATTTAGCAAGAATAACAGGAAAGAAAATAATAACTTGGGAAGGATATTGTAGGACCCATCACGCAGTATCTCCTAGAAAATTTGAACAAGAACTTAAAGATAACGAAATTATCTCTTTTTCACATTTGGAATGCAGACCTGAAATCGTGAAATCCTCAACTAAAACAGGTGGAACAGGAGATATGCACAGATTTTTGAATGAAGCACCATCATCCAAAAAAATACTCTTTCTAACAGAGCAAGGATTTATTGACAGAATGAAAGTTGAATATCCTCATTTAAATCTCGTAGACAGTAATATGATCTGTCCAAACATGAAAGAAAACAACTTAGTAGCTATACTTGAAGCTCTTGAAAATCCCAAAGAAGAGAATTATATCACATTGGATGAAAATATTAGAAAGAGAGCATACAAAGCAGTTACCAGAATGCTGAAATACTAAACTTAAAAAAGATTCACAATGTATCCTCAAATTCTTATTGATGAAGATCTTAGAAGATGGCTAGTAGAAGACATCCCTCTTTGGGACATAACTACTTCTTTATTACCTAATTATAAAGCTAAAGGAAAAATTTATGCTAAACAAGAAGGTATAATTGCAGGTTTGTTTTTAGTTAAGAGAGCTTTTGAAATGGTAGGCGCAGAAATAAAACTTCTAGTGGAAGAGGGTTCCAAAGTAGCTAATAAAACACCTATTGTTTCTTTCACAGGAGATATCAACTCATTGTTACAGATAGAAAGATTGTCTCTGAACATTTTAGGGAGATTATCTGGTATCGCTACTCAAACAGACCTAATGATTAATATTACTAAAAAGTATAATCCAAACATCAGAATTTGTGCAACAAGAAAAACTGTTCCAGGATTAAGCAAATATGATAAATATGCAGTTACAATCGGAGGAGGAGACACTCACAGATTCAACCTGTCGGATATGATTCTGCTCAAAGAAAATCATTTGAGGATGTTTAATACCATATCTGAAGCAGTAACCAAAGCTAAAGAAACGATTAGTTTTAGTAAAAAAGTAGAAGTTGAAGTTCAGAACGAAGAACAAGCAATTGAAGCTACAAAGGCTGGAGCAGACATTGTCATGCTAGATAACTTCTCCCCTCAACAAGCAAAACATGTGATATCAAAAATAAAAGCAATCAACGATTCAATACTGATAGAATTAAGTGGGAATATATCACTTGATAACTTGGAAATTTACTCATTTGAAGGCATAGATCTAATATCTTCGGGAGCATTAACCCATTCAGTTAAGAATTTTGATTTGACCATGCTCATTGAGTAGAAAAAAAGAGAGATTAAGTCTCACTTTTGCTTATCTTTACAGCAATTTTCTTACGTTCTATCACATTATCATAAAAGTCTTCGTTTTTCTTAATGAAAATCTTAGTTGCTTTGTCATATGAGGATACAGCATGGTTAATATTTTCTTTTTTATTTTCCTCAATAGAGAGAACAGTATAGATATCACCTAGGATAGTGGTAGAGATAGCATACTCAAAAGGAAACTGCGCTTGGTTTCTGACAGTTAATGCATCATGTAAAACTAGAAGTGCTTGTTTACAGTTAAGAGATTTTTCTTGAGTTTCTGCTAAAAGGCGATATGCTACACCAATATTGCTATAGATCATTGCTCTTTCTGTTGGCATTTTATCTAAAGTGCCTGTTCTAAGTGCTGCATTGTAGGAATCAATAGCAAATGTTGAATAATACTCGTTTGCTTCAATTCCAGAAAGAGTTTGATAAGCAGCGCCTTGATTAACTAAAGTCACACCATGATCAAACGGAAAGTTTGCTAAATCTCTACCAAGTATTGCTTCTTTGTAAGAAAATATTGCATATTTGCTATTAACCTCTTTTTCTTCTAGTTCTGCTAAGGTTTGATAAGCTAATCCAAGATTATGATTAACTTGACTGTACTTATGCACAAATAAGTCAACAGAGAACACTTGTAAAGCCTCCTTGTAGGAACTAATTGCAAAATTATAATTCTCCACCTTATTTTCGATTTCTGCAAGACTAGAATAGAAGTTTCCCAAATCATTATGAGTTGTAGCAAAAAGAAGTGGTGAGTTTTTCAAAGTATACTTCTTCAAAGCAGCTAAATACGCCTTTATTGCTAATTTTATGAAGATAATTCTCCATTTCTTTACTGATAATTCTCCAATGAAATTTTTAACATTCCAAAATTGAGAGGAATACAAACTATCAATATTTGCTATAAAATATGCCGCTTCCCCTATTTTTAACATTTCTTCTGGAACGTTTTTGAACAAGCTAATAAGTTTCTTGAAGTTTGAAGGTATATCTGGAGATAGATTTCCACCAAATCCAAGTGCCTCTCTCATGTATTGCTCTTCTACTGGTAACTCATAATTATCCATCATTAACAGTTTATCATCATTCAGATCCCCTAGCCATTCCTTCCATAAATAACGACCACCTAAGAAAGATTCAGTTTTATAAGCTGCTTTTATTGTCCATACTCTGGGAACTTGCTCTTCCTCGCTATCAGATTTTGTGTCCGATATTTCTTTAAGAAGAGCTTCCTCAGCTGAATAATTATCATAGCTTGTTTCAATTACTGTATCGCCTATCTTCTGAATTAACACTCCTCTTTTCTTCATTGCATGAGCAGCAACTAATTGATAATGACCTCCGTAAACGGCAAAATCAAGAATTTGATGAATATGATCATCAGAAGTCTGAAAAACACTTCTAACCTCTCTCACAGAAGTATTTCTCGCATAAGCTATATCTATAAAAGTTAAATTAATCTCTTCTTTTAGATGCCAAATATACCACTGATTATCCTCGAGTAGTAGTGGATAAGGATTTTCTATACGCATGTAACCATATCTAAGCAAAAACCTGTAAGCTTGCCCAAACTGAACAAGATCTCCTCCCATAATCAAATTATTGATTGACAAAGGTTCTTTTTCGTCCAATAATTCTATTTTATTAAATTGTGTTCTCGGATTAATAGTAATTTTTAGCAATGGTTTTCTCTCTTTCTCTTGCCAATAACTAATCTGGTTTTTATATTCAGTTTTATCTGCTAGAAATTCTTTTATGTGAGATAAATTCTTTATTTCGAAAAACTGTACATCACCGGGTATAGGCAATAATTCTCTCTTAATTTTATCTCCTTCTTCTTTTATAGTTTCACCCAATGTAGCTGTAGCTAGATTACGAGCGCTATCTGGGACTGCTTGTAGAGTTGATTGAGAATCTTTGATAGCGGTTCTAAGTTGTTTCACAGACATCTGAGGACGCTGTACCTTTCCAAATACTGGTGTTAAATTAGCTCTAGCATCTCTTATTGTGGTTGTAAGATCTTTCTTAGTTAGCGCATGCCTTCTCTCACTAGCTGACAATTTTTTTAACCCTTCTTTAGCATCACGAATCTCAGATTGTAAATCTTGTTTAGTTAAGACATGCTTCTTTTCAGAATCTGATACTTTCTTTAAACCTTTTTTAACATCACGAATCTCAGATTGTAAATCTTGTTTAGCTAAAGCATGGTTAATTTTTTCCTCCGCTACGGGTCTTAAGCTTGAAATAACATCTTTTATAGCTATCTCAAAATCCTGTTTAGAAAGGGCACGTTTCTTATCACTCTTAGAAACGGGTTGTAAACTTTCTAAAGCGTCTTGTATTGCAGTCTCTAAATCTTTCTTTAAAACCCGTTTCTTCTCTGGTTCTTCAGGCACTTTCTTAAGTTTAGCTTTTGCATCTTTAATCTCAGTTTGTAAATCTTGCTTAGAAAGAGCATGTTTTATCTCATCATC
>JAGLTP010000258.1 GCA_023135215.1 Candidatus Heimdallarchaeota archaeon | reverse complement strand
GCAGACATAGTGTAGACCATTATAACTTCAGCATCGAGCATAGCAGCTAAAGATGCGAGATGTAAGGGGGGTTCAAGTCTTTCTTTGAATTCCTTTCCATGAGTTACAACGAAAACTAGTTTCTGTTCAGGCATCATAATCACCTAGAAGTATAATGTGACATCTGCTTCAGATGCAAACTCTAAGAAGGTTGCAGCTCCACCAACTTCACATTCATCAATCAGCTGCTTTCTTTTGATTTTCATAACATCCATAGTCATTTGACAAGCAATGAGTCTAACACCAGATTCAACTGAAATGTCCATTAATTCTTGTAATTTTGCGACATTTGCGCCTTTCATCCAGCTTTTCATCATTGCTGTAGCCATATCAGTCATACCTGGAATCACACCAACAATTTGTGGGATAGGCATTGGCATTGCTGTTTGACCAACAGGAGTTACTTTGAGTTTGTTAAGTTTCTTTTTCTTTAGCATATTTAATCCAAAGAATGTGAAGAATATACCTACTTCATAATCCATTGCTGCTGCAGTAGTAGCTAAGATTAATGGTGGGTATGCGCCAGCAATATCTGCTTTTGAAGCTATCATAGCTATTCGTTTTTTCTTTTCCGACATTTTATTTCACCTATTTTATTCTCTTGATAATATAGCGGTATACTCCGCCCTCTTCTGAATTAGCAATAAGTTCATTTCCAGTAGATCTAGTCCAAGCTTGAAAATCAGCAACTGATCCTGGATCTGTTGAGAAAACTTCGATGTGTTCACCAATTGAAATTTCCATAATTGCTTTTTTTGTTTTAAGGATTGGAAGTGGACAGCTTAATCCCTTAGCATCAAGAGTTTTAGCAATTTTTACATCACTCATTTTTTTTCACCTTTATAATCGTCCTTTAATCAAGAACATGAAATAAGCGTACTTGAACGCTTTCTTGAATAAACCAAACAGAAATGTAGAATGTAGTCCATATTTCTTTGGTGGATATTCATAACTGAAATGTAATAGCATTGATTTGTGGAAAGATGTTATAATAAAACAAATTGTCAATCCGCTGTACTTAACCTTTGGTTCTTTTCCTTTGAGTTCAGCGACTAGATTTTTCACTAAAATATTAGATGAGAAGTGAGAAACAGCTCCTGATTTAGAAACTGGAAGATTAGTTCCATCTCCGATTGCATAGATGTTGTTATATTCTGTGTGTTTCATAGTATAGCGATCTGTTGTTATCCATCCTTCTTTGTCACCAAGTCCTGAAGCTTTGATAACATCTTGTCCTTCATGAGGAGGTACTATTATAAGACCTTCATATCCAATTTCTTCTCCTTCCAATGATAGTAATTTGTTATTATTAGTATCAACTGTTTCGAAATTGAAAAATGGAGTAAACTTTATGTTTCTTTTAGCGAAAAGCTTCTCCACTCTCTTAGCTGGTTCAGCCATAGTGAAAGCTCTTGATAGTGGATACAGAAATTTGATTGTTGATTTATGTCTTATTCCTCTTTTTCGTAAGTATTTGTCTAACAGAAATGCGAATTCAATAGGAGCTGGTGGACATTTATATGGTACAGTTGTTGGAGTAATAACAATCGTTCCACCATCAAACTCTCTCAGTTTTTCTTTTAGGTGGATAACTCCTTCTTTTGTATAGAATTCACAAACGTTATCTGCAGTACAGTATCCATCAACTTGTTCATGTGCCATTCTAGCACCTGTTGCTAAAACAAGAAAATCATATGGGATGTTATCTTCATTATCTGTAATCACTGTATTTTTTTCTGGATCTATCTTTGTTGCTGTGGTTTTTATCCAGTTTACTTTTTTACTCAGTAATTTAGAAATTGGTTTTAAGAGATTGGAAATTGGTTTATCTTGAAAAACCCAAAATAAGTACTCTGGTTCATAGATATTTTCTTCCTTTGGCTCAATCAATGTTATTTTGACTTTTTTTCTATCTACTTTACGTGCCAAATGATTAGCTGTAGCTAAACCAGAAAAACCTCCCCCTATTATAACTATGTTTTTCATTTTAGTTCCTTCAGTGTAGTTTTTTAACGATGTAACGATCGAAACCGTCTTCATTGATTAGTTTAGTCAATTCGTGTTTTGCTTTATCAATCCAAGCAGGGACATCTACTCTTGTTCCTTCATCAGAGCTTAGCAAAGCAATGAACTCACCAACTTCTGCTTGACGAATTGCTTTGATCAGTTCCATCATAGGTCCAGGGCAAAAAGCCCCTCTTGCATCAACTTCAATTGCTATATCAAATTCAGTCATTTTTTCACCTTATTATTCGGTTGTGACGAGATGTGACACAATGGCGACTAGTGTATAAAAA
>JAGLTP010000257.1 GCA_023135215.1 Candidatus Heimdallarchaeota archaeon | reverse complement strand
AATTAAGAAGATAATTGGAATTATAAAAATAAGATTTGCACCGATAAGAAACTGAATCTTTTCCCATAAACTAGCAGGTCCTGGTTTGAATTTTGCTGTTTTGAAAAAACCATAATTGATAGAACAATGCAATATTTTTGTTTCTCCCTCAGCATAATAGGGACAATGAGCACATAAAATAGGTGGTTCCCAAATCAAAAAGAAGAAAATAATGTACCCAATCCAAACTAAGGTTGATATAAGATTCAGTGGGTAACCAAGTAAAATCAATCCTATAAAAGCTGGAATGAATGCAATGAAGAAGGGAATTCCAAATATAATAGAGTATTTTTTATCTAAATGGCAGTGCAATCGCCCTTGTAATGAACAATCCTCACACGATTCCTCATCTTCCCAGATACAGATGCAATGAGGATTGGAAGAGCTCATAACTGAAATGCTGATTCTTATCCTAAAAATATTTTGCCTCTTTTTCTAATGTGGTATACTTTAATTATCTGAAAAAATTCTCAAGTATTTATACCTAGAGAGCAACACTTAAACAATTCGCAATCAAGAGAGAGAAATAAGCATTTACAAGAATAATGAAGAACTTCAGGAGTATATAGAAAAAAGGTTGATTAAACAAGGATTTGTTATGCTTCTTCAATCTCAATTAAATAAAATTAGGAGAGCAGAAAAACAGAGACTCCTCCCACCTTGAACATTTTAATTCTATTTCCAGATCTCAGGATAAAACTCAGGAGTATTGATTATGATTAGTTTAACTGATGTTTTCATAGATATCCTTTACTAATAGAACAGCTGTCTCCACAGTCTGATCACAAACTTTTCTTCTATCTGGATGATCTTTATCCAATTTTCCCTCTTGATCTATGAACTCATCAAGAAGCTTTCCACAATATAGAGAACCATTTGATTCTGCAAATCCCGTTTTTAAAACCTTAATCTTTTCTGCAATTTCCTCATTGGATAAGCCTTTCTCCATCAGGAGAAAACTTAGAGCACCTAAAGCTCCCACAAGTGATCCACATATGGATCTTTCACCGATTCCTCCACCATAAGGCAAAAAGGATTTATTCAATATTTCACTTTCAGCTTTATACCCAAAATAATCAAGTATTCCACTAGCTGTTGAACGAGCGCAATTATGCTCATGTTCCCAATATTTCTTAGCTTCGTTTACTATGTTTTTCTCTGTCATTAAAATCACTTCACCAAATATGTTCATTTTTCTAGAACCAGAATATTGAATGATCCTCCAGTGTTCCATGCCATTTTACTTTTTTAGTATTTTGTTTCTGACTTTCGTACAATAAATCTCCTAGCTTTTCAATTCCCTCAGTAATTAATTCAGGGGAGGGTAATGAGTATCCTAATCTCATTGAATGTGTATATGTTTCAGCTGGGATTAAAGTGTTTTCTTCAGTTAAATTATAACCTGTAGATGGGAAAAATGAATATCCTGGAACAAAACTTATTCCGTTTGCTAATGCTTCTTCTATGAATATTTTTGAATCAAATTCTTTATTTAGTGTTTCATACCAGACAAAGAAACCTCCTGTTGGTCTAGTGAACGTTCCCTCAGGCATAAATTCATCAACAGCTTTTACCATTGCGTCCCTTCGCAATTTATATCCTTGTCGAATAATCGGTATCTGTTCATCAATATGCTTCTCATAGTATTTTGAAGCTATTCTTTGTGTAAACTCTGATGTACATAAATCGTAGTACCCTTTTACTTTGATTACTGCGTCTCTAATTTGACTTGGAAGAACATGATACCCCAATCTAAATGAAGCTGCTTCTTTAGTTGTAGAGGAAAGATAAGCTATTTTCTGATTCTCGGTATCATGTTCTTTTAAGGGACGATATTCTTTATCATCAAATTGTATCTCTTTATAGGCTGCGTCCTCAATAATTAATATGTCATTGTGTGGGAAAACTGTATTAATGATCTCTTGTTTTCTTTTATTTGACAGAGTAGTTCCCTTAGGATTATCTGAATAGGGCAAAACATAAAGGACTTTGGGAGTTTTACCAAATTCTTTCTTGCATAATTCAATAGCAACATCAATATATTCGGTTAGCATTCCATCCTCATCAGTTGGCAGAGTAACTATTTTTGCACCCAGCTTTTCAGCTGGTCTTAAGAATCCAAGATAAGTTGGTCTTGGAACTAAAATTACATCCCCAGGTCTAATCAAAACATCATTGAGTGCATAGAGAATTTGTTGAGAACCTGTTGTGATTATTAAATCATCCTTGGTACAGTTTACTTTGTCTTTTCTATTCAGACGTTGTGCAAGAACTTCTCTTAGACCATCATTTCCTTCAGTCTTACCATAATTATAATTGTCTAAAGCTCTTACAGAATTTTTATCTAAAAGCTCTTTCTCATCATTAACGATTTCTTCTATTATTTTGTGAAAAGTTTGCACAGGTAGTATGCCTGGTTTACCTCCTCCAAAATAGTATTTTGGGGAGTACCTTAATAATCTTCTAATCTCGCTTTCAGGGATTTTTTCTACCCAATCAGCGAAACTTATTTCCAATTTTTCTGGATTAATTTCTAATACCATTTTCCTTTCTACCATTAGGTCAGTTCGAATTAAGTACTTTACAAATTAGAGCATTTATAAAAATTTGCATTACATCACGTTCTCTTTTCACGCATAGTAATTAACAATAGTAAAAGTTTTATATGTAAGTACTATTGTTATTTTGACGTAATCATTAATAAATTTGTTCAAACTTAACAATCGTTAAAAAAGTGATTAATATGAATATTGATGACATCGATAAGAAAATAATAGAATATCTTAAGGAAGATAGCAGAGAATCTAGTGAAGCAATTGCACTTAGGTTAATAGATGATAAAATCGTTAAAGCAATTACACGCCAAACTATTCATAGCCGTATTAAATCGTTGCAGAAAAATGAAGTTATAACTAGTTATACCATAGTTGTTAATGATGAAAAACTTGGTAAGGAAATTACTGCTATCATTTT
>JAGLTP010000256.1 GCA_023135215.1 Candidatus Heimdallarchaeota archaeon | reverse complement strand
ATCTCCTAACGCTGGTAGTACAAAAGCAATTGGTCTTTCTGTTGGAATAAAATGATATCCAGTAAGATAGTAAATGGAGAGAGGACTGAAAAAAATCATTGATCCTAATTCTTTGTTCTTGCAAAAATTTTGAATTTTAGCTATTCTTTTTTTATGATTTTCTTTTGAAATTGCATATTTGTTCATATAAATTCACTCCAAATTTTTATGTGAATCCTATGACCGTACTTGTTGGAAGTACTTTACGGAGTTCAATTAAGTCAGGTTTGTATAAGTATGTTAAGCTTGGAGAATGATCCTCACTTTTGAAGTTTTCCCACGATTCTTTGTATTTATTTATGGCTTTACAAACAAGGAATTGTTCTATTAACTCTCCAGATATAACAAAAGTTCCTCTCCCTAAGTCTCTTCTTCTGATGATTAGGATTGGAAGATATACATCCTTGTATTTTTCTTTTGGACATAACTCCAGAAGGGTTTGTACTTCTTCTTTATTGATATATAGTTGATCATCTACTCTATTGATATAATTGAGATGTCCTTGTTCTGCCATCTGAAGAGTTACACGATTCTTTGGCAGATGGTTATTCACAGAATCTATTTCATATTTGAGGAATTTACTTAGTTTATCATCAAAGCCCAATAATTCCACCAGTTTTATTCAGAATATTTCCGTGGAAAGAATATTCTATCTACTCTGTTATATACTAGGTAGGAACCAGTTAAAAATGGTATAAATAGCGAGATTAAACTCACAAAAACGAATATTATTACTGCTCCTGATAGATAACTTAGAAGTATGTCCTTGTTCTCGAAAGCTTGAGTAGCAAATATTAAGATTACAGCTATTGCACAGTTAACAATTACATCTATTAATAATGCATAAATTATCCAATTTCTAACACCTGATTTGTTCGCTGAGTAAGTTCTAGCAACCTTACCAACAAAAAATCCAACGAATATAGCGAAAGGTATACCTAAAATTATAGACAGTGAATTAATATTCAACACAGTTGTTAAATCACTAGGAAGTGTTGGATAAAGATCAAAATTTGCATCTACGAAATTTATTGATAAGAATGAAACTAGAAGATTCAACCCATAATGCAGTGTTGAGATAATTAAAGTAAATAGAGTCACAAATAAGAATTTTCTTCCTATAGAAAATTGAGTTCGTTTTGTTTCAGTGATATCAACAATTTCATCAGTTTTTTCTTTTTTCTTCTCTTTTTTCTTTGGTACTTCTGGAATTTCAGGTAGTGCAACTTCTTTAGATTCTACCTCTGGAACATCTGGAGCATCAGGGGCTTCAGGAGTACCAGCAACACTAGGAACACTGGGTAAATCCTTTACATCTGGTATTTTTTCTTCCTTTTCTGTTTCTGCTTGAGCAATTTCATGATCGCAGAAAACACACTTTTTAGTACCTTTTATATTTAGATTTCCACAATTGGAGCATCGATCAAATTCTTCACTCATTAATAAATAGTATTGGGATTGAAATTAAAAAAGTATCTGAAAAAACCTGTTTTTTCAGTAATCAACTTCATGTTGTTTAGAATCTTCAATCAATTTCTTAAACAATTTTTCTTGTTTTGAAGATAATGGCATTGCTTCTTTTAATTTTTCCAGCAAATCTTTTTCTTCTTCAGACATTTTGTCAGGGATATCATAGTGGATAACTGCAAGGAAATCACCATAATTCATACCGTAAGATGTCTTGCGTTTGATACCTTTTCTTTGTAACCGTAAAATGCTTCCTTCTTTGGTTTTCTTTGGTATCTTGATTTTCTCAGGACCATATAGAGTGGGTATGGTCAAATTTCCACCAAGGATTGCGAGTGGGAAGGGAATTGAGATTTCTACAATGATATTATCACCTTGTCTTTTGTAGAAAGGATGGGATTCAACAATTAATCGAACATAAAGATCTCCTCTTCCACCACTTAGTCGACCCTCTTCACCTTTACTTTTAATCCTAAGTCGAAAACCGGAATCAACACCTGGAGGAATATCTAGTCTGATTTTTTCGTTTTCCTTTGAACGTCCGGACCCTCTGCATTCTTTACACGGTTTATCTACTGTTTCTCCTTTCCCTCTGCATATACTGCAAGCTTGTTGTGAGATATACCTAGTGAAACCCATTTGGCGTTCAATTGTTTCTACTCCAGATCCTTGACAGTTTTTACATGGTTTGGGAGAAGTTCCTTTTTGTGCTCCAGAGCCACTGCATTCTGTACACTCTTTCTTTATTGGCACCTCTACAACTTTTTTAGTCCCATAGACTGCATCTTCGAAAGTGATTTCATAGTTCATTAGTAGATCAGAACCAGATTGAGGTCCTGTAGGACGACGACGTTGTCTTCCACCAAAGAACATACTGAAAAGATCATCTCCCATGAAGTCATCTCTGAAAAGTGAGGAGAATAAATCGGATATTGAAGAAAAATCTCTTGCATTTACTCCAGAGAAATTAGATTGAACACCAGCAAATCCAAAACGATCATATGAAGATCTTTTTTGAGGGTCGGATAAAATCTCGTAAGCTTCACTAGCTTCTTTAAATTTCTCTGCAGCTTTTGGATCATCAGGATTTCTATCAGGGTGGTTTTCCATTGCTTTCTTCCGAAAAGCTTTCTTTAACTCGTCTTCAGTAGCATCTTTGGATGCTCCTAAAACTTCGTAGTAATCTCGTTTTTCAGACATGAATTATCACTATCATAACTTTAGAGTAAGCAATGTAAAAAAATAGAGATAAAAATATTATCGGTTTTTGAGATTTTACCGATATTATTTATTCTTCATCTTCAACAGGTTCGTAGTCTACATCGATAACCTGTTCTTCATCAATGTCTGCTTGTGGTGCTGGACCAGGTTCACCTGGGGCTCCAGGTCCATAAGGTACATCTCCTGGTTGAGGAGCGCCTGGAGCTTGGCCTGTTTCAGCGTAAATTCTTTGAGAAATCTGCATTATCTCTTGCATGAGCTCCTCGGTTTTAGCTTTTATCTCTTCAACATTGTCAGTTTCTGCAGTTTTTTTCAGTATCTCAGCTTTTTCTTCAATTGCAGATTTTTCAGAATCAGAGATTTTATCTCCCAAATCTTTGATTGTTTTTTCAGAAGTATAAATTGCTTGCTCTGCAGTATTTTTAGCATTGATAAGTTCTCTACGCACTTGATCTTCTTCTTTGTATTTTTCAGAATCAGTTTTCATTTTTTCGATATCATCATCAGAAAGATGAGAAGATTGAATAACAATGCTTTGTGCTT
>JAGLTP010000255.1 GCA_023135215.1 Candidatus Heimdallarchaeota archaeon | reverse complement strand
ATAATAATTTGACTGCAAGACTATATGCTCAAGGATTTAATGTACCTTGGGATTATGCAAATTTTACAAGAGCTAAAATTTACCTAATGAAAAATGGTCTTCCTCTTTCAAATGATGTGGTTCATCTTACTCTGGTTCCTGAAGGTTCAGATGGAAAACCCAATGTTACTACCACTCTATCTGAATCTGGTCCATACACTCCTCAGTCTCTTCCTTCATCTGTATGGCCAGATGCGCCTATTTACGATTTTGATGATGTTACATTAACACAAGGTAACTATTACATCCTTCTAAATCTTACAACAAGTACATCAAATACTGAACCACACGTCGTTTGGTTTGCAAATGATACAGCTCCTTATACAAATAAAGCATACAAAAGCTCCAATAATTTAGAGGGAACCATCTCGTGGGATACACTATCAAGTGTAGATTTAGTTTTAGCTCCTGAATTATATCCAGTTGATGTCTCACTTAATCCTTTACAATTCAGCGATCCGTTAGATATTGGGCTTAAAGATAATGGAGTAACAGTAGATAGTTCTACTTTCTATTTACCTTTATCATTTGTTGGTCAGCATAAGTTGACTTCTACAACATCTGTAACGATTTCATTCACAAATGAATATCTATACACGGACTCATATACAGCTAGCTCAGCATATTCCGTGTCCAATTCAACATTTGAACAAATGTCAGTAGATTGGGATCTCACATGGGTTTCACCAGAAATTTCAACTTATTATACACTTGTGTCCAGAAATTTGACTGTTGATGTGGGAGCGGATTGGACGGATGCCTTTAACTGGTTGTACAATTCAACAGGACCATTTTCTTACGACAAAATTAGACACCATTATAAAATATATCTAGGAACAAATACGAGTGCTGGAGATTGGTTGATAGATACTACTAGTCCTAACCATCTCTATTCAGCAACTTTCTCAGATGAAACAGCTGAAGCTGATAGATATTTCCTTGGATACTGGACAACTGATGAAGTTGATGCAACGGGATTCAATGGTTCAGAAATAAATTTAGCTGCAGTTGTTCAAAGTAATGTAAGTTCTTTAGTACTAGATGATACAGGAACAGTTACTTATTCAGTTTATAATTCAACAGGACATATCATTCCGATAGATCCTTCTCCACCTGCAAATATTATTTACACAGACGTAACATCCTACAGTATCTCAGGAATAACTTATACAACACCTGGTAATTGGGATTCACAAATAATATTCGATCCTTCAATTTATGGATCAGATCAACCAGGATTCTGGACTGCAGTTGTTCTATGGCAAAATGGCACACAAATAGGATTTTACACTCAGAGAATAGTTGTTCAATCTCAAACATATGTTGATTATGACTGGGAACTTACCCCAGGAGGAGGAGTTTATGGAATAACTGATGTCACAAGACAACAGAATGATAATGTTGATGTTAGAGTATGGTATTATAATATAAGTGAGTCATTCTTAACTGGAAATGGTACTCTTATACCTAATATTGATGTTACTTATTCAACAACTTGGTTAACAGGAGGTTCCTTTGTGGGTGCTCTGTCTCCTTATACAGCGACCGTTTTAATAGACACAGGAGTAGGAATCAACACAGTTACAATTGTTGCTACAGGAGCTTTTTTGGAAAATCATACAACTAGCTTCGATGTAACAGTTTTCTATCAGCTAAAAATAAATCCTGTAAGTCAATATTATGCAACGAATTACACAAACAATGGTATATTCTTCATGTATCTTTATGATGAATCTGCAACAGTTAACTTGGACACAGGAACACCTCTAAATGACATGATTGTTACAATAAGCAATGCATCGGTAGCTTATAATTTGTCTACCGGAATAGATTACACATTTACATATCAAGG
>JAGLTP010000254.1 GCA_023135215.1 Candidatus Heimdallarchaeota archaeon | reverse complement strand
CTGAGGATTTAAGAAAAAACATTTCTCAATCATATATGCTAAAAGAAGTTCTAGGATCAGATCATTGCCCTATTGTCTTAAAATTGGATATTTGACCTTTCAATTATTAAAACAAGAAAGGTTTATTTAGATTAAAAAAGTAGTTTTACATTATGTATATGGTAAAATCTGGTAAATTTAAAGAATTTAAAGCTACATCTTTCAGAGATTGGTTTCTTAAGGAAGAAAATATTCAGAGATTAAGAAATGCTCTTCCAGAAGGAATTAGATACATCAAAACTTACGTTGGTATCATGAATACTGCTGAATACGACTATGAAATCTGGTTTGAATTAGACAACTGGGCAGCCTTAGATACTTTTCGCAATCACGACCCATGGTGGGATTTTTATGAAGAAAAAATGAAGGAAATTGGTGATTTTGATAAAATAAGACCAGTAAATAAATTTCTTCGAGGAATACAAGACGTTTTAATATCTGATCCTGATCCATCTGAAGATTAGAACAATAATAAAGAAAATCTTATTGTTTACTAAAAAGAATTAATACATTAACCTAATTGACATACTAGATACTTGATTTTTTTATTGTTTTAACTACTAAGATATCTGGGAAACGATCATACTCCATGTACGCGTCTCTTGGAAATTCCTTTATCAGCTCTTCAGAAGCTTTTGGTTCACTCATCTCTCTAAGTACTAAATTGTTCTCTACTAATTCATTAAGATAAAAGCTAATGGGTCTTAAGAATTGAATTAATGGGGTATCACTACCATAATGAACAAGAGCTGGTCTCTCATCAAAATAATTTAATACAATTCTAAGCTTATCCTCATTTCTTTGAGTACCTGCTGGAACTCGAAAAGATGTACATGCTGGCCAAGCAAATGCTGGATGAGTAATGCTAAATACAAATAATCCATTTTCTTTCAAAACGTAGGAGATGTTTTTTATTGTATTTTTATAATCTTCGATATCCATTAATGCCATGTTACATACTACTTTATCAAATGATGCTTCTTCGAACTCATTCATTAATTCTAAAGCATTTATTTTAAGATAGTTTATTCCTAATTGGTCTTTTTTTTCTCTTTCTATTGCAAAATCAACCATTTTTGAAATATCTATACCAGTTATTTTTGCTCCACTTTTTGCTAAATTCCTAGCAAGGTTTCCTTCACCGCATGCAACATCTAATATTTTCTCATCTTTCTGAGCATCAAGCAAACGATATACTTCAGGCAAAATCATATACTTATGATGGAAATCTCCTCCTTCACTAAAATTAGCAGCCCAAGAGGGTGCGTTGGAATCCCATAAAGAAATTGGGTCATATTCATCAAGTGACTCAAGTCTCTTAAACTCAGCATGCTTTCCAAGTGAGAGTATTCTTTCAAGACCCCATGCTTTATGAGGAAATTGTTGTGGTTGTATCTCTTCTTTATTGATTGGCATCCATACAACAATATCCTCTTTTGGTTTAAGATCCCCTGTTTGAAATGGATGTGATCCATCGTATTCAGCAAAATCTAGAGCAGGATTGTATTTTCCGCATTTATGACAAGGAATTTCATAGTAATAATCATAAATCAAGAATTCTTCTTCCGTCATTTTTCCTCTTGCACAACGTAAGCATGTAAAATCTTTACAAGTGGAACACCAGGAGATACCATTAAAGTGAGTCATACGACTGCATTTATTACATTCAAATTCCCAATGAAGATAGCAGCGTGGTGTAAATGAATCAATATCATAAGTCGCTTCATTAAGCGGATAATTCTTTGTAACCTGATAATACTCTTTACAATAGAAACACATTCCTGATTTGAATATAGTCATAAGCTAAAAACAAAAACTGAATATAAAAGTTCTATTTTCAGAAGTTTATTTTTTCTTTGCTCTAATGAAAAACCAGTATTTATTCAATTCTATTTCTTGTATGCTAAAACCTGCTTCTTTGAGATATTCTTCATAGATCTTCTCATCCTGATCAGTTACACTTGTACCATATCCAGTGTTGAATTTTTCTTTGCTTGGTGATGATATTGTTAAAACGATTAAGAATCTCTCTTTTTCAATTTTAATTTTTGAATCCCATATCCAAAATTCTCCACCAGAAGATATTACCCTATGGACCTCTTTGATTGCTTTTCTTTTATCTTCATTACTCATATACATTCCACTGAAGAAAGAAGTGGCATTATCAAATTCCTCATCTTCAAATGGTAAATTTAAAGCATCAGCAACCATCCACTTTGCTTTAGGAGCTTTGTCTTTTGCTTCATCTATTTCTTCTTGAAGCTTGTCTATTGCAGTTACTCTCTCATTTCCAATTTGTGCAATAACACCTTCCCCACCTGCACCAATGTCAATTACAGAACCTGAAGGAATTCTTTTGATGACGATTTCCTGAAAAGGAGTAATATGAGTTTTTGTTGTATCCACACCAGGAATTTTTGGGATATTTTCTTCTTCTGACATGTTAGAGAACTATTTGAAGAAATTTATAAATTTATGTCTTTTTAATGAGAAAACCATTTTTCATTATTTTGCAAAGCGGGAGACCTTTTTAGATGGGACACCTTATTAGAAAAAACCACCATATCGGCAGTGGAAATGACCTTTAGTTCTGATGGAAAAAAATTAGCTCACAACTTCTTTAGATGCTTTTTCAATCTCTTTTATCCCTACACCTTGAATTCCATTAAAAGCTACCCAATGCATAATAGTATCTCTCAAGTTGTGAATCCCTTCCATGGAAACACAAGAAGTTTCGATAGTGATAATCTGATCTCCTTCTATTGGGAGTTCATGCTCCTTAGCAAATTCCTTAATATGTTTCAACGCTTGATTTATTGTTTTATCCTCAGGTGTTTCAAGATCTACTTTGTTGGGAACTAGAACAATTAAAGTATCTTTAAAAATCCAATCCTTTACATATGCGAATCTTAACCAAGTATCAAGTGATTGCAAGGTTTTGTCATTTGTTACATCATAAACCAATAATAGAACTGAAAC
>JAGLTP010000253.1 GCA_023135215.1 Candidatus Heimdallarchaeota archaeon | reverse complement strand
AACCTATATTTGATGAGATATTCGTCGAAAACGAAAAGAAAACTGAAATTCAAGATGTAAAGCAAGTGTTCCGAACTCACTCTCTGAAAATGATTGATTCCTTACCATCTATAAACATTGACAATTATGTGGTTCATATGCTTAAGAAGGGGGATTACTATGCAATCTTATATGTTAATCAGGATGATGAACAAAGCATAGCTAGAGAAACTGGATTGACATTGTTTTTCGAAGTTCTGTCCCGAATGAAACGAGAATTAGAAATAGATAAGGTTACAATAAAAAATCTAATTGACTCAATTAAATGGGAATTCTAAATCAATATGAATGTAAAGAGTGATCTCCTTGATGAACTCAGCTCATGTTACCAAACACAAACGAGAAAATTTACAGAGTCCTGACACCAAAACTAGGTCATTCTTAAGTTTCTTTCACACTTTAACAGACGTTTCTTCCATTTCTGATGTTGTAGAAAAAGTATTCAATTTTTTATTTGATATATACAATTGTGAAAATTGTTCTTTCTATATTATTGATAAAATAGAAGATAGAATAATTGCTTATAATAGAAGTTCTGAAAAACCTGAAACTATTGCAATTCTGAATGAAAAACTCATTTCTAGAATTTATTCAATTACTAAGCCAGCCTTAAGAAAAAGATCCATTTCGTTAAGAAAAAACATACCTACAATCTACTGTCCATATATCTTAAGGAATTCTTTAGAATTCATGTTAGAAATTCCTCATATTCAACCTCCTTTTGATGCACAACAAATTATGAACGAAGTTCTAGAAATTCTACCAGTAATCCATATCAGTTTGAAGAATGCAAAACATCAGAAGCTGAGGGATGTTGAATCTAAGGAATCAACAAAGATACTCCAGAGCATCTCCTCAGGAATAACTTCAATTGATTCAAAAGGAGTGTTTCTTTTTGCTAATCAAATGTTTGAAATGATGATTGGATATAGTTTAGAAGAGTTGCAGTCATCTTCAACACTTATTAACCACATTTTTCCAGATTTCTCATTTATTATACTTGAGGGCAATGTAATAGATGGATTAATCTTCCAAATAAGGAGGAAAGACGGAATCGAAGTCCCATGTCATGTTACCATTACGCAATTAACTGATGGAGATAGAAAAACCTTCATACTTAACTTAAAAGATGCCAGCTATCATCTTAAAAAAGAGGAAGAAATCAAAAATCTCAGGAGGTCAATGGCTAATGAAGACTGTATTGGTGTAGCTCTTTTCCGATTCGCTTCATTTGGGGGAGAATTGGTAAGAGAAGATTTACGCAGTATTAGCATTGCTTCTGAATACTTCTCTACAATATGCTATACAAGTATTGCACAAGGTAACACACAACCAGTTGGTGTTTTTGGTCCCATTCCAGCACCAAAACTTAAAAATTATAAGACAATCATTTATGCTTTCTTTGGGAAAGATGATATCCCACTTGATCATCGAATGAAGGGGAGACAGTATTACCTAATTGCTGTGATTCTACCAGATAGAAAGGTAGAATTTATTTTACCCAATAAGAAAATAGAAAAGAGTTTTGATAAGCTGATAAGTGAATTTGAGTTTCCGAATAGGATGAATAGAGAAGAACTCTCACAATTTAGAGACATCGTGTTTGTCGAATAATGACTTAATATGTGAAAAAAAGAGAGTAAAAAAAGAAAAAAGTTGAATAATATGACAAGTTTAGATTTGAATAAAAAGGGAGTACCAGTAACTTTACTTGGATTAGATGAAGCTGGGAAAACATGTTTAGCTTTAAGATTAGCCACAGGGAAATGGGTTGACGATACTTCTCCAACTATTGGGGTAAACTTTGAAACATATAGAGCTGGAGATATTCTTCTAAAACTATTCGATGTAGGTGGTCATAAGGTTTTAAGACGACAATTTTGGTTAAATTATGCAGCTAATAGTTATGGTATACTCTTCATTTTTGATGCTTCTAATAAAAAACGAACTGAAGAGGGTAAAGAATGGTTCTGGTATCTCATTAATAACTTAGAGATAGATTGCAGAATTGCATTTGCTTTCCTCGCAAATAAAGCTGATTTGGATTCCATGGAGCTTGATGAGATTATTGAAGTACTGGATTTACAAAAACTAAGTAATTTTCCAAAAATAAGCTTTCAGATTTTTGAAATAAGCGTTAAGACATCAATGAATGTTGCTAATGCAATG
>JAGLTP010000252.1 GCA_023135215.1 Candidatus Heimdallarchaeota archaeon | reverse complement strand
TTATACGCATCATCCCATGAAACATGAATATTGGAATCTGTATCAACTGCAATAGAAGGAAACCGAGAAACTAAAGAGCTTTCAGTAGTGATAACTTCTGCTATTGTCCATGTACCGTTTGTGAAACGTTTTTTGAAAAGTAAATCATAATCAACTCCATTACCTAAGTAATTAGTATTGTCTTGCCAAACCAAGAACACCATTCCATTCCTAACAGCAATATCTGGCCATAAGGCTGCTAAAGAACTCTCAACAGAGACCAATACACGAGAACTCCAAACACTTAATGACCTGTTCCATAAACTATAGTATACATCACTATCTGTTCCAGAATTCCAATCAAACCAAACAACATGCAAGTTTCCAGATTCATCAGATACTATTTTAGGACTTTCAGAAGCTACACCACTCCCAATAGATATTACTTCAGTATCTAACCAAGTTCTAGTTGTACTATTCCAACAACGATATAGTATGTCCGAATCTGCTCCAGCACCAATCTGTATAGTTGGGTCCTGCCATACAACGTGCACGTTATTATCCTTATCAACATCTATGTCCGGACGGAGAGAGTTTCCATCACTTACTGTTGAAACTACTTGAGTAGAGGTCCAATTCATTGATTTTTTTATCATTTCATATTTAGGATTTTGACTAGAATCATCAGTTTGGCTTAGACCTTTATGAACTGTAGATAAGGCTAGAGATACAACTAAGACTAGAAGTATCCCATAAGTTATGCCAGAACCCTTTTTCATCAATTTGACCTCTCGTATTTTCATCAACATGAATATAATTTAAAAACTGATTGAATGAACTAAAAATATACAATAGTGCAGTACTGTTGTTGGAAGTGAATAATTGGTTAATGTACATACTATAAAATTTGGATTTGCTAAAGCTTACCTTCTTGAGGTGGAAAAAGGATTAGTTCTGATTGATGCTGGTCTGCCAAATAGCGAAAATAAACTCTGGAAATATATGGAAAAGCAAAAATTAAAACCTAAGAACATCAAGCTCATCATCATAACTCATGGTCATCAAGATCATGTTGGAAGTTTAAAAGCTATCAAAAACAAAACCAAAGCACCTATTCTTATTCATGAACATGATGGTTTTCTGCTAAATGCAGGAATAAGCCCAAAAGTTTTTCCTACTAGTTGGATACTAAAGAAGTTCTATAACCCTGAAAGAGAAATCAGAGTTACTCCAATTAAACCTGATATTATAATTACAGATGAGTATTCATTGGAAGAATATGGTGTAAATGGAAAGGTTATTCACACCCCCGGACATACCAAGGGCTCAATTTCTGTGATTATGGATTCAAAATATGCTTTTGTTGGAGATATAGCTATGAAAATTCCTCCATTATCCTTTTCGTATAAACCTATCATTGCTGAAAACATGGAGCAAATATATTCAAGTTGGCAGAAAATTATTGATCATGGAGTAGAAAAAATATTTCCATCTCATGGAAAAGTTTTCAATGTTAAGATATTGAAAAAAATTCTTAGTAAAAGAAAAGGAAAAGAGAAGTGAGATTATTATTCGTAGAGTTGCACTAAACGATCTATAACAAGATCACTTCTATATTCAGGCAAGAGCATTGGTGCATAACGTTTTTCCTTCAAACCTAAAGAATCTAATGTTGAAATATTCTTTCTCACATGGTCTAAAGATAGTTTTCCTACTTTAGCTTTCTTTATTTCTTTCGCAGCTTCTATGCCTGCTCGACGACCAAAAACATTGATTTCAAGGAGTGAATTACCCATCAAACGATTCTTACCATGAACTCCTCCAGAAACTTCTCCAGCTATTAACAGTCCAGGAATGGAACTATGACACCATTCATCATGTAAAATTCCTCCATTTTGATAGTGGAGTGATGGGTAAATAAGAATGGGATCTACTGTTATATCTATACCAAAACGTTGGAACATACGGTCCATTGCTGCTAGATTTTTCTTTATGGTACCTTTCCCTCTAATTTCTTCAATTAAGGGAGAATCTAACCATACTCCTCTCATACCAGTTGGTGATTCGAGGTAATTATCTGTACTATTACAACATCTAATAATCGCAGAAGCTTCAACATCTCTAGGTTCCAATGGATAACAAACCTGTTCTCCATTTTTTCCTAATACTTGAGCTCCTAAACCTCTAACCTTTTCAGTTATTAGGAGTCCAACAATTTGTTCTGGATATGCTGCTCCAGTTGGATGGAATTGAGTTGATTCAAGATTTCTTAATTTTGCATTAGCTCTATAAGCCATAAGTACTCCATCCATGGTCGCCCCATAATGATTTGTGGTTGGAAATCCTGCAACGTGAAGTCTTCCAAATCCTCCAGTAGCCATAATTGTGGTTTTCGCTTTAACAACGAAATATTGTTTTGTTTCAAGATGATAAAGAATAGCTCCTGCAACTCTACCTGTTTCATCAGTTAGAAGTTCTATAGCAGGAGTGAACTCTAG
>JAGLTP010000251.1 GCA_023135215.1 Candidatus Heimdallarchaeota archaeon | reverse complement strand
TCAATCTGTCAATGGTGATAAAATGCATAATAATAAGAGCAAGGCTCTAATAATTGTTTTTCTTTTTCTTAGTGTTTTTATTCCTTCTCAAGTGCAACTTGAAACCTCTGCACATCATGATAATACTTCTCGTTATCAAATTGAAAGCTGGAAAAATAATATTAATCCACACGATATTACCCCAGAGATCAAATTAGATGAGAATTTTGGTGATCAAAAGACTTTCTGGTATTATCCTCCTTCAATGGTAGGTGGTGACCCATATCAAATCTATGCTACTCTTCTTGCTATAGGTGAATGGTGTTATGTATATCTTGATAATGTAACTATCGACAAATGGGGATATAATGTATCTCTTACTACTTGCACAGAAATCAGAGACGGTTTTGATTCAAATATATATCCTAAAGGAGTAGGTCTAGCAGGACATCCAAATGGAACTTTGGGAGATATAGACGGAGTTTCTCAAGTGACAATTTTATTAGCTGAACAAGATAAATTTATTGCAGGATATTATTCTTACAGGAACGAATATGCAAGTACTGGTTCTACTTCTTATTCAAATGAGAGAGAGATGGTATACATAAACTCTTTTCAGAATTTTAGTGTTGAATGCTATCTTTGGATAATAGCTCATGAATTCAACCATCTCATCTGGTGGAATAATGAAATTTCTGCTGAAATGACGACTTTATTTGAAGGTTTTGCAGAATTTACAGGTTATTACTCAGGTTGTTTATCTAAAAAATCTTTTTTTACATCTGAACATAGTGTAAATCGATCAATAGATAGTGATTATTTTTCCGATCATCCTGAACAATCTCTGATTTTTTGGAATGATAATAATCTTAATCTGTCTTTAGCTCATTATGGTAAATCAGAGATGTTTATTTTTTACTTATTTGAAAAATATGGTACTGATCTTATACATGATTTAATACAACCTGATGTAGATGGACCATTAGGGATAGAAACAGCTTTAACTAATGCTGGTTATGACATTAGTTTTAATGATCTGTTCTTAGATTGGATTATAGCTTGTACAATTGATAATGAAGATATAGAAAATGGATTATACGGTTTTGACAATACTGATTTTACGATAAGTGAAATTACAACAATTGATAATCTTCCATTCACTGAAGCGGATGTAAAACACCTACTTTATGGTTTTGATGTTAAAAAACTCATTAATCCTCCTAACGAATTTACTCTAAAGATTGCTAATCCTTATCCAGATTCAATAGGTATTTCCGCTGCAATTTATGACGATAATGGGTGGAGTATCGCTCAAACTCTAAACTCAGAAGAAAATGGAGAGACAATTATTAGCCATTTCACTGGAGAAAATATTGAATTCGCATATATCATAACAAGTTTGATGACACAAGAAACTCCAACTAATTATGCAAAAGATTATACACAAAAATCTCCATCAAAGCAACTAACATATTCCTTCATGAAAGGGCATAAAAGAGTTTCATACAACTTTCTAAGCTTTTCAATTCTCTTAATATTCCTTAGTACAATGATAGTAATAGTAAGAAGGAGAAAGCAAAATTAATTTCCTTTCTTCTATATCTCTTTATTCAATCTCAAAGATGCATTTGTTTTAGAAAAAACGATTGATAATTTCCATTTTATTACAAATCTTTTGGTTTTAGTCTTGCATTTCCATTCATTATTTTTCCTTCGAGTATCATATCATTAACCTGTAAGCCAGCTAGTAAACTTCCAAAAACTCCATGGACAAAGCGAGGTTGAAATAATCCTTCAATTGGTGTTCTCATCTTCAATCGTGTTCTACCAAAATTTTCTGGGTAGGGAGCCATATCATAAATTGCTCAAAGTGTATTATTTTTCCTATAATATTACCTCTAATCTCTGTTCTAAGGGTTGCACTCCTGAGAATTAGAAGATTCCACACATTTCTCTTTTTATATTTCTAAAAATCTCTAAAGTAATTATCATAAATTGTAAACGCTTTGGGACAATATTTATAAAAGCAACATTTTCTCTTGATATACATTTCAATTATAGAATCTATAAGGTGTTTAGCATTAGCTATCGATATGTCGGAGTAAATATTGGTTCAGTATCAGTAAATCTTGTTAGTGTTGATGAAGAAGGAAATTTTTCTCAAGTTAAGCAACAGCATTTAGGTAATCCCAAGGAAGTTCTGGATAAAATTGTTAAAAAAGAATTACTCTCTGAGAACTGTTATTATGGAGTCTCTGGTTCTTTTGGAGACTTATCAGAGATTGTTGCTGTTGAAAGAGGAATAAGTTCTTTTGATGAAAAGTTTGATGTTGTTCTATCCTTAGGAGGAGAAGCAATTGTTCTCTATGTATTAAGTGATGAAGGACATATAATGAATGTTCTATCCCATGATAAATGCGCAGCTGGAAGTGGAGAATTCTTTATCC
>JAGLTP010000250.1 GCA_023135215.1 Candidatus Heimdallarchaeota archaeon | reverse complement strand
TTCACTCTAGATGGTGAAGAGATTTTATTCCACACTCCAGTTAGAGATGATCAAGCAATGAAAATAACAAAAATCGAAGGTGAGATAAAATTCGCTACATCAAGAACAGGAGCTTTCTTTGTAAATGAAAATCCAACCGGAGGTTCTCCTGAAAATGTTTCGATTGAAGTTTCTTTTGATCCTGAAGATATGATAGTTAGTCATGTTGAGATTAAGGAAGCTGAAAGAACAGTTAATCTCAAAGATGCTAAAGTTATCGTAGCTGGAGGTAGAGGAGTAGGTGGAAAAGATAACTTCCAAATAATACGAGAAATAGCAGAATTACTTGGTGGTGAAATAGGAGCAACAAGAGCTTGTACTGATGTCCATTGGATTGAAGAAACTTACGAGATAGGACAAACTGGACAATCTGTTTCACCTGATTTGTACATTGGTGCAGGAATCAGTGGAGCTCCACAGCACATGAGTGGAATCAAAGCTAAAACAGTAATAGCCATCAATACTGATGAAGGAGCACCTATTTTCAACTATGCTGACTATGGAATTGTTGGTGATATGCACGTTATCCTACCAATTCTTAAGAGAAAATTAGAAGGATAATTTCCTTCTTTATTTTTTATTTCTGAAAAAAACAAGACTTAAATAAATCCACAAATAGGTTATGATTGTGAAGAGGCTATTCATAAATGAGAGAGTAAGGGAGATAGCAAATAATAGAACCCCAGTAAAAATCTTTGACACTGCTAAGATTATTCTACATATTCTGCCTGAAAGTTCTATAAATTCAGATCATAAATACGACATAGAAATTGTTACAAGAAATCCTGCTAGATTGGAACCGATTAAGTCGATTGGTGTAGAATCCAGTCATACTTATGATGGATTTGTTACTTATACATCTGATTTGACTGGTTTAGCACGAACATATGTTCATCTTTACAAAAATGGAAGAATTGAAGCAGTTGAATGCAGCTTGTTAAAACCAATAGTTGACCGTAAAGAGATACCTAGTATTGATTTTGAAAAAGAGATTATTGAAGTTATACCAAAATATGTTCAAGTTTTACAATTATTGAATATCAAACCTCCTTTTTTCATGTTTTTGTCTCTAGCTGGAGTAAAGGATTATACGATGAAATTAAACAAAGAAATTCTTGGTGCAACTCCAACTCCTATTGAGGAAGATGAGATTAAAACAGAAGAAATTTATGTGAAGGAATATTGGTGGTTTGATGATGCTCCTCGTCTGTTTAAACCGGCTTTTGATGAAATATGGAATGCCTGTGGTTTATTCAAATCATTTAACTTTGATGAAGATGGAAACTGGGGAAATGGTTTAAACATGAAATAAACCACTCTATTAATTGTTAAGCGTATAAATTTATAAATATCATTTAATCAAGAGATTTAATGAGTTCTGATTATGATTTTGATGTTGCTATTATAGGAGCTGGACCTGCAGGTTTAGCAGCAGCTCTTACTTTAGCAAAAGCAGGAGTGGAAACAGTAGTTCTGGAAAGAGGACAATTTCCAGGTGCAAAAAATGTTAGTGGAACTGGATTGTATGGACCTGTTCTTAACAATCTTATTCCAAATTACTGGGAGGATCAAGAATCTTTTGAGAGATTTCTAACAACCAAAAAAATAACTATGCTTTCTGATAATAAGTCCATGACAATTGATGTAGATATTCAAGACTTCAAGGAACCACCATATAATGGAATTACTGTATTAAGACCAAAATTTGATAGATGGTTAGCTAAAAAAGCAGAAGAAGCAGGAGCGATGATTTTGCCTGATTCTGTTGTTGATGATTTTATATGGGAAGATAAACAAATTTGTGGTGTAAAATCAGGTGAAGAAGAGCTAAG
>JAGLTP010000025.1 GCA_023135215.1 Candidatus Heimdallarchaeota archaeon | reverse complement strand
GGGTTACTCTTCTTTAGAAAGTCTATATCAAATAAGACTTTGTTTATAGTAGGAGAATTAATTATTGTTACTAGATTAATAGAACCTTTACTCAAAGGAAAAGGACTACTCATATTAGCAGGTTTATCTGTCAGCAGTTTTCTAATTTTCTTTCCTGCATATTTCACAAGATCTAAAAATAAGGAACAACAAACTGGGATAACATTAGGAATATCATTAGCAATAGCTGTAGCTGTTTCAATACTCTTCAGAACAGTTAACTCGACACTAGAACTTTCTATTTATAGATGGTATCAGATTATTGGTTGGTTTTTGGGGTTAGTTGCTTCATTTATGTTAGCTGGAATGTTACTAAAAAATGAGAAAGTTGTTCAGAAAGAATCATCTGAAGAAAAAAGTCCAGCAAGCTTTGGCAAAATTCTTCTTCTAACTCTTGGTTTGTCAAGCGTTTTTATAATCATCTGGTTTACTTTTATGAGTCCAACTTCTATTTCGAGATGGACAGAGGGTAATTACATTGGAATTGTTATAGGTGTTTCAGTTATGACAATTTTATTCATCGTTGGAATGGTAGTAAAACCTGATTTAATGAATATGATAAAATCGTGGATGCTTTGGGCATGGAATGGAATTTTTGCACTTACTCTAACATTAACCGTATTGGTACATCAAAAAATACCATTATATGGTATATTCTTCCCGGATGATCCTGCAGCGTATCCGATTATAGCTGCACCTACAACCTGGGTTTATCACATCCCTTTAGTTTTAATGATCATTCTCTCACCAATAATTTACATTGACTTCATTCTTTTGTCAAGAGAATTACTAAAGATTAAACCAAAGCCAGCAAAAATAGGTGGAAGTTTTGCTTTAGGGGTAGGATTGTATGGTGTGATAATGATCTTCATGCAAGTATTACCTAACGTCTGGGGATATTTACCACCAATCAGTAATGTGTTCAGAGATATGTATTGGTTAGCTTTTCTAATTCCAGGGATATTTATTACAATCCCTATTTTTCTATTCAAGAAGAGTACATTGAGTTTTGAAAAAACAGCCAGAGAATTTAAATCAAAATCTATAATTCTTACAATTTTAGGATTGATATTTATAGGAACAGTTGCAGGTGCATTTGTATCAGCACCACACCCTGTTGCGCCAGATGAAAGAAAAACATCTCTAATCGTTATGACTTATAATATCCGGCTAGGAGTAAACCTCACTGGTGAAAAAAATTATGATGGACAACTGGAACTGATTAGAAGTGTTGACCCTGATATTCTTTGTTTACAAGAAAGCGATACTGCTAGAATAGGTGGTGGAAATTCAGATGTTGTTAGATATTTTGCAGATAAATTAAATATGTATTCGTACAGGGGGGCAAAAACAGTTACAAATACCTATGGTACTGCAATCTTATCTAAATATCCAATCTCTAATGTTACAGCATTCTTCATGTATAGTACCCATCAACAAATAAGTACTACACAAGCTCAGATTGAGTTCAATTCAACGTTAACTTTCAATGTTTTCTCGAACCATCCTGCAGCAAGAGGTCAAGAAGGAAAAATTTACCAGATTCAGCAAATGCTAAGTCAAGTAACTGGACTAGATAACGTACTGTTCGCGGGAGATTTCAATTTCAATAAAACTGTTGATCAGTACATCATGACAACAGCAATTCTAAATGATAGTTGGGTGATTAAACATGGATCTTTTGTTGATATCTATGGCTACAATACTATTACTAAAATTGACCATATATTTCTTAGTCCTGGAATGACTGTTCTCGATGCAGTATATATTGAGAAAGGACAATCAGACCATCCAGCATACTGGATTGAAATTCAGCTTTAGAATTTCACTTCCAATATTTCTTTTTTCTCCTATGTAATAGAACCATAAGTATTATCGAAGATAATATTAGAGAGACGTGGAAGAAATCATTTTTTTCAAGTACAGGAAGAATAGTAAGAAGAATCTGTTCTGCAATTTCGAAAATAGTTCGTGGTGATACGTTCGAGGTAAATACCAGAACAATCTCTTCTTCAGAGTTTAAAAATCCCGATTAGGTTACATCTTCTTTGAATTCCAATTCTGTGAAAATATATCTGTGTGAAGTAGAAATTAAAACAAGATAAATCTTTTATAAATGCACCAATACCCAACTTTTTAGTCGTCTTAATGAAATAAGTTTACAAAAAAACTCAAAGTGAGAAACTAACTCTATACTATCTATCTCATCTATATACGGATTTTCTGACGACAAAATGGA
>JAGLTP010000249.1 GCA_023135215.1 Candidatus Heimdallarchaeota archaeon | reverse complement strand
GGTCTGAAAGTAACTTCAAATTCTACGTTTTCAATCATATCTTGAACAGTTATTGAATTGATTATGGAACCATAGAAAAAAATACTTGAGAATATAGCTGCTCCAAGTACCATCCCAGCTCCAATAGAAATACTTCTTCTTTTATTAGAGAACATTGATTTAAATGAAAAACCGATAAACGAGAAAAAGCTCTTAATATTCATTTCTTTTTCTCCTCCTTTTTCTTCGAACTGAGTTTTGATGATTTGAGCTGCTCAACAACAACCTTACCCTTTTGAAGTATATAGATTCTATCAGTTTCCATAGCACTATCCGAATCGTGTGTAACCATAATAACAGAAATATTCTGTTCTCTGGTAAGAGTTTTGAACAGCTGAATAATTTCCTTTCCTGTGTGAGTATCAAGATTTCCTGTGGGTTCATCAGCATATATGATTTCAGGATTATGTGCAAGCGCTCTAGCAATTGCAACACGTTGTTGCTCTCCACCGCTCAATTCTTCAGGAAGATGACTTAGCCGTCCATACAACCCTACTGCTTCAAGGAATTCGAGAGCTTTTTGCTCAGCTTCTGCTTCCGGAATTTTTCTTAATTTCATAGGCAGTTTGACATTTTCTAATGCAGTCAAGTATGGTATTAATGCAAAACTCTGAAAAACTACTGAAGAGCGAGATCTTCTAATTTCTAATTTTTCTCCGTATTCAGTGTCTTTTAGATTTATTCCCGCAATAAGAACATCTCCAGAAGTAATTGGTTCAAGTGTAGAGAGGATATTTAGAAGTGTTGATTTTCCACTACCGCTTGGACCCATTATAGCAATAAATTCTCCTTTTTTTACTTCCATTGATACTCCAGTAAGAACATGTACCACGTCTGTTTTTGATAACTCAAAATCCTTTACCAAATCATCTGTCTGTACAGAAAGAGAATCAGCTTTTTTGGACATTAAACCTAAAATAGCTCAGACATAATTAAAGCTATCTAATCAATTTTGGAGTCAAAAAAGCTATTTCAATTGAGTGACTTCATATATCTATTCTGGAAAAGAAAGTGAATCTTTCGTGAAACTAAATCAAATATTAACTA
>JAGLTP010000248.1 GCA_023135215.1 Candidatus Heimdallarchaeota archaeon | reverse complement strand
GTTGTAGAAGTATCAAAATAAATGAAAGAGTCACTATCCCATCTGTAAGAACTATTATCTGCTCCTGATAATTCAATTGAAATAGTATTACTCTCATGATAAACCGTATTGTTATTGAATCCTGATACTACTATATCTGGATACGTTTGATCAAACATTTTGAATTGAACTCCTAAGAGATTACCTGTATCAACAATTGTATAGGAGTTTGAATATTCACCATCATTAATCGTCCAAGAGAGGGAAGAAGAATTATCACTTCCGCTATAAATATTCATTCTTCCAGTTCTTTCTAGTGTTGAAAGTTTAGCTTCATAAACAACTTTAAGTCTGAAACCAGCTGGAATAATGACAGGAGAACTTAATGTTGAGTCATAAGTTTTTTGTTGTCTAGGCATCTGTTCAGGAATGGTGTCATCTGTTATGTTAAAAATTTCACTTGTAGATGAATCTGTAGTATTGAAAAGTAAAAGTTTAATTCTGAAAGTAATATCTTGTGTTCCTTCACCACCTGTAAAATCTGTCATAAGGTAAGTCATAAAGTGGACTTTACCTTCTATGTAGGTTTCTTCTTCAAAAACAGGACTAAACATTGCAGATACTGGATATGGAGGATTTGTATCTTTCAAATAATAATAAGTATCATTTTGTTCAGGCCAAAGATCTGGATTAGATAGATAGTTAATATCAATTCTGTGAACTTTATCAATTGGTCCATCCCAACCTGTATCTTTTATATCATCATATTTCACCCACTCAATGATATCTCCATCTGAATCAATATCAATAAAATTTCTCTGCGAAAAAAAACCTCTTAGCTTATAACTTCCAGGAGTTTGAATTCTTTTTACTCGAGGAGAGGAATCAATATTTGAATTCGCAGGTGAATTTACATTAGAAGACCGTGAATAACCTTCAATTTCTGGAATGATGCTTGACTTGTTTTCATCTAGAATAGCTGGATGAAAATATGATATAGATGTTATACATAATAGAATTAATAAAATAGACACAGATGATGCTTTTGAGCTACCCAATCTAGAACCCCTATATTTATAATATATTTCGATTATTAGTAATAAGTATTAATATAATGACAACCGAATTTTTAAGTTTAAGAGCGTCTAATTAATTATTGCTCGTTCCATATTTCTTGAATTATATCTATTAGTCCTTCATCAAATATCGTAGTAGTGTAAACCTTTGCTCTAGATATTTTGTCTAATTCAAATAATTCAGAAAACTTTTCAATTAACCGTGATGCTTCTTCTTTAGAAACTAAATCTACCTTATGAGCAAAAACAATTATTTGAACATCTTCATTAAAATCTAGTGCATTTTGACAAACCTGTTTGAGATAATAATTTGCTTTCTCAAAAAGATCAGGATCTGCTACATCTACAACAAAGAAAAGTGTTCGTAAATGGGAAAATACGCTCTTTTTATAAGTTTTGAGCGATTCTTCTATAAATGGTATCTGCCCTCCTACTTCAATGACGCTTACGATTTGCCCTGATAATTCAACTTTCTTCTTTCGGAAACGTCCAGTAGCTTGGTTGTCCATTGTAGATTCAGGATTCATTCCTTCAAATGCTACCTGGATAATAGAGGTCTTGCCTGATTGAGATAAACCAACAAATAATATTCTATCTTCTATAGCTTCAGAATCTAGATATGCCATTTTACTCACTAAGTTAAATATTCTAAACCAATAAGAAAAACATTGTCATAAAGTCAATTCAGTTTATTTGTCATTATAAGGTATACTTTGAGATAAATAGTCCAGATACACTTTTATATAAAAATCTGGAAAATAAATCTATGACAGTAAAGGAAATTGATAAGCCAGTTCTGATTACTGGAGCAAGTACAGGTATAGGAAGAAAAACTACAGAATTGTTAATCGAAAAGGGAAAGAAGGTTTATGCTTGTGCAAGAAAAGAAAAGGATATAACTGAATTAGATAAACTTCCCAATACTACTGCATTTCAGTTAGATGTTACTAAAACTGATCAAATTTCAAAGGTAGTAAATCA
>JAGLTP010000247.1 GCA_023135215.1 Candidatus Heimdallarchaeota archaeon | reverse complement strand
CTTTCAATATAGTGTTATTACTAGTTTGGGTATTATAATATGAGCAAAAGAATAAAGAAAGAGATGGGGAAGTCAAATTGAACTCGAATATCAAATCTGTCAAAGAAGAGGATGTAATTTCCAATAATTCCACAAGAGGTCACTTGGACCTAAATTCAGAAAAATCTGACAGAAAACTAAGCAAGCAATTAAAAGAGCTTTTAAAATCTAGACTTAAGTTATTAAGATATCGAAATAGAAAAATAAACAGAAATATTTTAATTGTTGCTAGAAACTTTCAAACAAGATATCTTTTTGAATTTATCTTAAAAAAACATGGTTTTTTAGTTACAACTATATCTAACGTAGATGAAATTTTAGATATAATCAATGGTAATTATGAAGCAATTCTTTTTGATGAAACAGACTGCAATACGGAGGATTTGGATATTATTGAATTAATAAAAATGACCAATCCAGAAGTAAAATTACTGACAATTTCAAGAAATTTGATATCTGATTGTCAAAAAATTATTTCCACTTCTCATAAAACGGTTTCAAATTACAAAGTAAGAGTGGTAAGCGAATCGTCATCTAAAATATCAACTTCAGTTACAGTTAACGAAATTTCTATTAATGAGAGTGCATAAATGGGAGCTAGAAAACAACCAGTTAATTTTGTTATAATTGGTTTAGAGAATGCAGGAAAAACTACTTTATTAAGAAATATCTCAGGAATGGAATTTACTGAGACCTTTACTACCATTGGCATGAATATTGAACTTTTAAAACACAAAGGTTTGGATTTCCAAGCAATTGATGTTGGAGGACAACTTCAATTTCGTGAAACACTTTGGCAATATTACACGACATTAGCAAAAGGTGTAATTTTCGTATTTGACATTTTTGACAAGAGCAAATTCTTAGAAGCAAAGCAATGGTTTGAATACAGCACACATAGACTCTCCAAGAAAGCAGTTCTAATGTTTCTAGCTAACAAAATAGATCTTAAAGATGAAGATGACACATTTCTATCAACTGAAGAAATGATAAAAATGTTTGAACTTGATAATGTTTCCAGATATCCAGAAAGATCCTTTAGAATATGGGAAATATCAGCTAAAACTGGTGAAAATGTAAATAATGCAATTTCATGGATGTTCAATAAACTAGTGGAGTTTATCAAAGAGGAGACAAGAATCACTTTTGTATTGATTTTAAATCAGAACAATGATACTGTATTCGAAACATCAATAACCAAAAAAACTGATGGATTTGAGACTATCATTAAGAAATGCATCATTCAGATGAAAAATCTTGGTGCAAATGAAAACATGATTTCAATACAAGATTATTCCGCAAGTATAAGAACAGAGAAAAATTTTAGTGTAGTTGTAGGGGCTGAAAATGGTGTGTCAAAAGATAATCTATCAACTGCAACACTATCTATAGCTCAACTAATAAAAAATGACTGTTATCCTCCTGAAAAATTTAAAGAACAATTAGAAGAAGTTGTGAACATCGCTCTTCTTCAGTATTCAAACAAGAAATAGAGGTATGATTGAGATGAAGAGAACTACAATAGCAATTACTGGACTACCCAAAGCGGGAAAAACATGTTTCACACAGAGACTCATAACAGGAAATCTTATTACATCCCAACCTACTTTTGGAGTGGATGTAGAATTTGCTTCTTATAAGGATCTTCCTTTACAAATCTGGGATATGGGAGGACATATGGCATTTAGAACACATATTTGGGAAAATTACATCAAAATGTCCTCTGGATTAATATATATTTTTGATGCTTCAGATTTATCCCAGATGGAAGAAAGTGCTGAATGGTTCTGGAAATGTTTCTCTTGGATAGAAGATAAGAAGGCTCCCATTTTGTTTTTGGCCAATAAATGGGATTTAGTTAAAGATGAAGAGGTTGTTATAAATTCTATTGTTGAAGGATTTAGATTAAATGAAATAGCACTCAAATCACTTGATTCCCCTTTCAGATTTTTCTTCATATCTGTCAAAACCGGAGCATACATCTCAGATGCCATGAATTGGCTAGTTGTAAAACAATTTATTGAAAAGAGAAAATTCCCGAATAAAATACTCTCATTGGATGTTTTTGTAAAAATTGGAAACAGTTTAGCACATATTCATGATAATTCACAGGAAAGAAATGAAGTCCTGAGTACAATTGATGCATATAAAAAGAAATTTGAACAATCTGGAAGTGAGAAATTAAACTTACTAGAAGAGATGAGCTATGATAATCATAAAGTGCTTTATATATCTCATTCTTCTATGTCTCTTCTTGTAATATCTGAAGAGGATTTTATAGACAGAGCAGGATTTTCAATTATTTTGGAGAAAATAAAAACAGAAGAATCATATGAGGACATAAATGAGTTCTATACTTTATATGAAAACGTGAAAGAATCAGTCTTAAAAAATTTTCACACAGATATTTCATCAACGCTTAGTTGTGATTTATTAATTACTAATTAAGTATATGTCTTCTTTAAAATAAAAAAAGGATTAAAGAGGTGAAAGAGAATCCTCTTTTCTAATTGATCTAATAAATTCTACTACCAAAACAACTATGTTTTGAACAGCTTCTAAGCTTATAACTTCAGAAACAGTGAGCATATATCTGTTAAGTATAGCTACCAGTCCAGTTACTGCACTAGATAATTGGATTGAATTAGCATCAGTACAAGTTCCTAAATTAGAAGCATTTTTTTGGTAAGGAATTTCATGTTTATCAGCTGTTGCAAAAAAGCGTTTAACTATAACGGGATTGAGATTAGGTCTGATAGAAATTATTGGTCCATCACCCATCTTTGTATCACCAATTAATTTCTTTTCCATGTCAGATGCATCTTTTACTGATCCAACATCATTTCTCAAGGGGTTGACAGGACGAATCTAGTCGGAATTATTTGTGATTACTAAATTTGAATCAGTTAATCTGAAAATAGCTTCTATTAGATCTTCATCTTCAAAATTATCAAGCTTATCTAATATAAACACCATGGATGTTTTTCCCTCTTTACTTATAAAAGAGATAATTTCTTGTTCTATTATTGCGAGAGATTCAGATTCTTCTATAGCGTTCTCTGACACTGACATAGGGTACATTAACCATAGATAGAGTTCTTCACTAATTTTTTCTTCAATAGAAGCTTTATACTCATTGAATATATCCATAGATCCATCCCATTGCGCACTATCATATCCAAAAATAAGATCAAACCATTGTGCGATATTAGAAACACCCTCTTCG
>JAGLTP010000246.1 GCA_023135215.1 Candidatus Heimdallarchaeota archaeon | reverse complement strand
ACTCAAGCTATAGACATCTTTGTTAAGAGATTCGGTGAAGAATTGGAAAAATTACTTTATAGAGAAGGAAAATTAAGAGACTTTTATTCAATTCAAATTGATCGAAACAATGTTAGAAACGATGAGTTGAGTGATACTAAAGTTGAGACAGATCAAACCATTTCTATAATTCCCTTTGTATCGGGTGGTTGATTTATTCATCAAATAAAAAGATGGAGAGAAGCTAGTAAAAAGAAAGAGGGTGGATAATAAGAAATGAAGACTTTGTACTAGCTTCAAAGTTCATGTCAATTAGGGTATATAAACCCCACAAAAATTCCTAACTAAAAAATAAAGGGAAGCTAGCTGAAGAAATTTAGAGTATAAAGGGATAAATGGAGTTAATATTGGAAAGCTAGCTTCAATATTATATTCTAACTTCAGTTTATAAACTCGGCAATTTCAATGTTTTACAAAAGAGAATTGATTTCTGAGTATCTCCTGATTATCTCCTTTTTTTTCTGGATTTCCTTCTCTCTTCTTTCTATCTCCCAAGCTGATTGATCTTTCAGCTCATCTTGTTCAAGAACAGTTATTTTTGTTAAGGATAAATTGTTAGCTTCATCAACAGTGATTTTACCCTCTTCAATTAAATTTTCGAGACCAACAGCTATTCTTTGATATTCATGGAGAAGGTTACTTGAATGCTTGATGAGTTTGAAAAGATAGTTGATATTAATGCAATCATGATCTTCTAAAAGCTGCAGAACCTTATCCTCAAAAGATTGTTTAGAGATCTTCCTAGATTCTTCATTATTACCCCAAATTAGAGCCATGTTTTCATCAAAAAAGAGGAGAGATTAGAATATAAAAACTTGGAAAAATGACTATTTTTATCCTTCTATTCTTCGTAATCTGAATCCGATAACACTATAGACAGAGAAGAATAATGTAAAACTACCAGTTATAATCAAGAAAATCTTAGCATCAGAATAATTTGAATCAGCAGTAACATATGAAGTTAAAAGCCCTCCACAAACTAATAAGAAAGAAATTACTGCAAGAATAAAAAATGTCCAAGCTTGACCGATCATACTACATCTCATTGAACAATATCTGTGAGCACCAAATCTAGGTCCAGCACAGAATTGGTAAAATGGATCGATTTCATTTCCACAGATTTTGCATTGTCTGGTTCTAAAACACACACGGTGTATTGTGATTCATCTTTAATAAAATTTCGCAAATTTTCCGAAAAATAAACGGAAAAAGAGACAAAAATCGTAAAACGAGTTCAGAATATTCTGTATGTAATTATAGTACTATCTGATTCTTCTGAACAGTTTTTACAAGTGGGGATATTTTCCTTTACTTCTTTTTCCTTCTTCTTCTTATTCCTCTTATTTACTGGTTTAACAGACATCGGCTATACCTCCTTTCACACCTTCATCCAAAGAAGAAGGGTGAGAGAAATTAAGACCTTGATCATAAGGAT
>JAGLTP010000245.1 GCA_023135215.1 Candidatus Heimdallarchaeota archaeon | reverse complement strand
GAACGGGGTAGGAGGATACGTGATGTATCCACACAGAGTGAATATAGAACAGCTCCCCTGTACTATATGATGACTTCTGAGAAAGATATTTAACTATTCTTGTCTAAGGAGACAAGGAGACAACAACTCATCATGAATACGATTTTAATTTATCCAGTTCATCGTTAAGCAGTTTCTTCGCTTCCGCTATAGATTTATCTAGTCTCAAAGCGTTCTTATAACATTCTACAGCTTTTTCTCCTGATAATATTTTTCCTAGATTTAACCAATCATTTGAAGTTTGAGGTTGTTTATCATCTAAAATAAAACCCAAACAATCACATTGCTCTCCGAACTCAACAAATACCATTTCTTGTTCAATTAATCCAGAATAACTCTCAGGAACGATGGATCTAAAGAATTGTTCTTGATATCTGGGATCTTGGTGTTTTTTATCAACCAACCAAATCCATCTGGGAGGATCAAGATATGACAACAAAATATGTGTCTTATGACTTATTTTTGTTTTACATTCTGGACAATAAGAAAAATTAATTTTTCCTTGTATAATGTCCTTTCGCTGTTTTGGATTCTCAGTTATGTTTATTGATTCCAAAACTTTTTTCCTTAACTTAGTTCCACAGTTATAACACTCAATCTCTTTTATAGGCATCAGAACCCCTCTGCTAACCTACCAATACTATATTACGAAAGCATTATTTAAATAGATTTGCATTAAAAGTAATGATGATGCCTGAAACTATGAAAAGGAGCATAATATTGAGAATTTCAGTCGTAATTGCTTTGATTGGTTTTATTGATGCTCTGTATCTTCTTTATTCAGCACAAGCTAACTTATACCGTTGTTTGATAGACATGGGTATGTTTGATTGCTCAGCTGTAAGTACACATGAAAAATCTTTGTTTTTAGGTGTTCATGTAAGTCTGTGGGGTGTCTTATTCTACATAGCGATTATTTTGTTACTTTTCTTATCGATTTTCCAACAAAACAAATACTGGTTAAGCTTCTTTCTTCCGTTAGCAAGTTTGTGGGGTGCAGTGTTTTCTATTTATTTGACCATTGTTGAGTTTGTTATTATCAAGAATCTATGTGAATTTTGTCTTCTCTCTGCTATCTGCTCAATTACTCTTTGTGTTCTAATTCTGATTGCAAAAACAAAATCATTTCCTAGGATATACTCTGATCTTGATTTCTGGAACATGTTCAAAAAGGATGACAGTTAATTCTGCTTCATCGTCAAACAACTTTAAATGTAATAAAGAAATATTTTCAAATGTAATGAATTCAGAAATCGTTTACGATTTTTCTCACCTAGTTAGAAAAAACAGATTAGCTGGTACAGCAAGTGAACTCTCTCCAGAAATAGCTTCTACACTTGGAGCAATCCTTGGTAATTATTTGGGAGGAGAAGAAGCAGTGGTTGTTTCAGCTAGAGATTTCAGAAAAGATACTAGAATGATTAGTCGTGCATTCAATGCCGGATTAATCAGCGTTGGGACTACAGTTTTTGAACTTCATGCTTGTTCTCTGCCTGTTTTACAATTTGCAATAAGAAGATTTAGTGCTCATGCTGGAGTTCATTTTGCTGCAGCTCACCGTTCTCCTGAAAAGATTAATGTTAGAATGTTTGATCAAACAGGGATTGAACTTCCTTTTTCTGAAATCTTTGCTATGGAGAAAATTCAGGACAAAAAAATCAAAAGAGCTGCTCCGGAAAAAATAGCTGACATTTTGTCTGTTCAACAAGCTAATGATCTTTACAGATCTGCAATAAGTTCTGCTCTGGGAATGGATATTTTAAGAGAAAAGAATTTCTCAATAGTTGTAGATTGTGCCCTGGGACCAGTAGCAGAAATTTTCCCTAATGTTCTTGCTGAATTAGGTTTTAAAGTTCTAACCTTGAATTCATTTAAACCTGAAGGTATTCCAGAATCTTTACCCAGTCCAAATTCTCTTTCGATTCTTTCTAGAACGGTTGTAGCAGCTAAAGCAGATTTAGGAGTTGCTTTTGATCCTAGTGGATCGAGAGTTCTGTATCTTGATGAAAATGGGAGAATAATTGAACCTCACGTCATTACAACCATACTCACAGAACACAAAATGATTGGACGTGATAAAGGTCTTATAATCCTGACAGACACTTTATGGACATTAGAAAATTGGTTAAAAGAAAATAAAATATCAGTAATATACTCTCATGACACTCCAGGTGAAATTTCTAGGGCTATGCAATTCAATCGAGCTATTTTTGGAGCTAACGAGCAAGGAAACTATATCCACCCAACTATCTCAAATGAGTCTGAACCTTTTGCTTCTACCCTTCTTTTACTATCTGCATTTGCTCGAGATGAAAATCATAGATACATATCTTCCTTTGCAGAGGAGAAAGATAAGATCGATGAGACTTTAATTGAGGAAACTACATATTCTCTATTCTCTGATGCTGAAAATCTCTTTAAGAAACTATACGAGACAGATAATGAATATAAAACAATAAACACACTTCATGGAGTAAAAATCATTGAGGATAATGATGCTTGGTGTCATATTCAGACTACTATTGTAACTAATAAAGTAACAATAAAGATATGTGCAAGAGATAAAGATGTTAGAGCAAAACTTATGGAGAAAACCATACAATTGGTTGAAGCTGTCGATAATGAAAACTCAGATAGTGTTCAATTTTTGTAGATTACTAATCTTTAAGAAATAATTTTAGGAAAGCGACTTGATAATAATGGCAATATTAGGAACTTTAACTCTTGATGTTTTAGTTTTCCTTTTGATATGTATAGCTCTTCTATTAATAGGATTTTTTATCGGATGGATCTTTAAAGGAAATAGTAGTTCAAACACAGAAACTCCAGAAATAATTAACAATCCCAAAATTCCGCTAAAACGTATTGTTGCTGAAGCTGACAACGATAAGAGAGAAGAACCTTATTCTAATTACTGCCCTAAATGTGGCAAAGAAATGGAGAAAAGAGACCAATTCTGCACTAAATGTGGAATAGACTTAATCGTCAGAAGTCATTATCCGCATAATCTATTATGACATGAATTTT
>JAGLTP010000244.1 GCA_023135215.1 Candidatus Heimdallarchaeota archaeon | reverse complement strand
TTAGTACTAAAAGGATTAGAGAACCAATAGCCCCTTCGATAGTAGCTTTGCTTGCTAGTAGAACACCGACATTAGCTGCTGGTGGGCACAGTGATGCTGCAACAGCTACACCAACAATTGCAGTACTTTCACCGCGCATAATGAATATTCCAGCTGCGAGACCACTGGCTATTGCAAAGATTATATCACCATAATTTGGAACCGTTCGGATTGCAATTTGATTACTATTTAAGATTAAATCTGAATTGGAATAATTATAAATAAATCCAACAATTAGCCCGAAAAGAATTATGATTATTAATCCCGTTACTTCAGCAAATATAGCCTTTTTTGAGTAGATATTTTTCGGTGTCATTGTTCCTATAACTGTCAAAGCTATTGGATTTAAGAGAGGAGCAATTATCATACTTGCAATCACAATAATCACATTATCATAAATCAAACCAAAAGATGCTAATGCACCAGCTAAAATAATGAGACCAATAAAAGTAGGATTGATCATACCCAATCCTTTGATGTTTGATATTATTTCATCAATACAAATTCCTCTCCCCTTTTGGGCAAATTCTTTAATTTTTGATTTTATTGCGAAAGAAACTGGTGTTACAGTGATACTTCCAAAAACTGTACCAACTCCTACTCCTTTCAGCTCTTCAAGTAGGGTGGATGTATATTGATTTTCTATTACTGTTTCAAGAGTAGCTGTATCTTCAAAAATAGATAAACTGAATGTGATGTTTAGTTGTTCTTCTAATTCTCTAACAATTTCCATTTTTTCAGATGGTATGATAATCTTTACCTCTTTCATTGGTAAAACCACTATTGTTTGATATTGATATTATTGTTGATGAGCTTTTAAAAGTCTTGCACAAAAGAATCATTGGGAAAATAAACAAAAAGCCTAGAAAATTAAGAATTCAAACGTTAGAGAGAAAATAATTCTACTCTTATCATACTTGAAAATATTCCATTACTGTGAAAAATGTGGAATGAGAAATGAAATTTAAAGCAATATCTAACTATCTTCCACTATCGTATTTGTATAGCTCATAGTTGAGTTTTCTGGAATCATTATCCAAATAACGAGGATACTTCTTCAGAATTTTGTCTAACTCTTTATTAAGACCTTTAAGCTGTTTGTCCATTTTAAATAGAACATTGTTCATTTCTTCAACTAGACTCTTGGGATCCATAGTAAAAAGATG
>JAGLTP010000243.1 GCA_023135215.1 Candidatus Heimdallarchaeota archaeon | reverse complement strand
AGAACTTTCTTGCCCAGTCTTCTTCAGAAAAGTGAAAAGGCCTACAACACCGAGAATTGAAAAGAGTAAAAGTATACCAAATAAGATATAGAAGATAATTCTCTCGGTAACTATACCTAATACTAACAAAGTCACTAGAATAATAACAAATCCGACCAATACACCATTAAATGAACGTCTGCTTCTGATTCTCATCTCAATAGATTCTTACTTTAAACTAATATATAGAGTTTTTGACATCTAGTGTGATGATTCTTGAATTGATGTTAGCAATAGTTTTTTTTCAAATATTTTATACAAAAAACTGACATTTCTTCCTGGTTTCCTTCAATCACTGTAGAAATGAAACCCCCTTCTTCTTTATATCCTCGTTTTCTACAAATAGCAATAGCAGCTGGATTGTAAGCATAATATATCGCAATTTTGAAACCTTCCCTTTTTCATGAATTTTTCAAAAAAATCAAAGAACAAATGCCAGCAACCTTTTTCACGATGTTCTTCTGTTAACCAAACTTCATGAGGCTTATTGTTTAAGCGTTCTTATCCACAAATAGAGATCTTTCCTGCAATTTGGACACTTTGGATTTTGTTCTAACCAAGTTAAGATATGATCTCTATGAGCATAAACTTCACAGCAAGGAGTTCGAACAACATCTTCTTTTTCTGAAGGCTTTAAATCCAATAAACAGACACAACAGGATGGTCTTGAAGCTGAACATTTGTCACATTTATCTTCCTTTGTTTCAAAAATATCTCCACAAGCATAACAAAGCAGTTGTTCAACATTAATATCTCCATAATCATCTATTGAAATTTCCTGATATAATAATCTAATAAGTTCCAGTATCTGATAAATTTCATAGGGAGAAGTTAAAATTCCTGAAACAAACTTCCCATTGAAAGTAACAGATTTGATATTCAATGCTTGTTTCATAAGTATGGATTGTATATTTTGATTGTTAGAAACTGTTTCAATAAGTGATGATCGTGTTGAAAAAACATAATACAAAGTACTAAATCCAGCATTTTTTGTATTTTTTACATCTGTTTTTCTGATACTCAGTGAAAATGGATATTCATTTTTTAATATAGCCTCTAGGGTAATGATTTCAGAAGATTTGAGGACTAAACTAACATTAGCTAAGAAATCAAGTTTATTATTAGGAGGAAAATTGAATGCGACTCTTGGAGGAAATTCAAAGCTTGCTTGAATGTTAACAGCACCTATCTTTTCCAAACTTGGAGTAATGGTTTCATTTATAACATGGTCCTTATCAATTGTTAAATCTCTCTCTCTTAATCTTTGAACTAAGGCAAAATTCTGCGTGAAACGTCTTTCTTTTGTAATTCTGAAATACCAAACTGCACCCAACAGAAGTGGTATTCCAACTAAACCAGCTGTAATCATAATAGTTACTTCATTTAAGTTAGTTATTTTGAAAAGAAAATAAAATAGTGCTATAAATCCTCCAAACAAACCAAACACAACAATAATAGCAACTAATGTAGAAAAAGAAAATCGCCAAGTAGACTTTGTAGACATTTCTGACCTACAATGGTTAATTCAGTTTTAAATACATTTCCAAATCTTAGATAGTATATTTCTCAAAAGTAGTATACGTTTTTATAGTACGAACAAGAGTCTCATTATTAGATAATTGAAACAAAAAAGGGGGTAAAGTTGAAACTTTCAAAAAGTAAAACAACTTTGATTTCTGTTTTTATAATTCTGTTACTAGTCTCCACTTCAAGTTTTGGAATACCTAAGATTCAAAATGTCAGCGACACTATATCTATTTTATATGATTCATCAGATGATATAGCTAAATACACAGCAAAGAAATCATTCACGATCATAGAAAGATATGGGTATCAATCAGTAGAAATTAACCCAATACACAGTCTATCTGATTTCGAAAAAACAATAGCAACAAATCC
>JAGLTP010000242.1 GCA_023135215.1 Candidatus Heimdallarchaeota archaeon | reverse complement strand
ATCAACCTCGCAACAAAACAAAAGCTATTGTACTGTTTGAACAAATAATTGAAGAAGAAATCGTAGATCATTCATTAACTGTTAAAGCAATGGTTAACCTATGTGATATGTTAATAATAGAATTAAAACAGACAGCAGAAATTGAGTTATTAAAAGAAATTAAGGATTTAGTACAAAAGCTTCAAGAAATTTCTAAAGAGCAATCATCCGATTCGATTCTTGCAGAAATTTATAGATTGGAAGCATTACTAGCTTTAGCAGAACTTGATTTGAAGGAAACTAGGCAGTTATTACAGAAAGGTCTTGCTCTTGCTGAGGACAAAGGTCTTGAGAGCATTGCATCAAATATACGTGAAGAACAGAATAGATTAGAAGAACAAATTAAACTGTGGGAAGGGCTTCAAGAACGAAAAGCTCCATTAAAAGAAACATTACAATATGTGAAAATAGAGGAATCTATGAAACAGTTACAACATGAAGAAACTGTAACTTATAGGAAATTATTTTCATTAAAGATTTAGGAATCAGTTTTTTATAATATAATTGTTTATTTTCTTAAACTCCACTTCTCGATTTCTTTTCTTTAACTCAGAATAGCTATCCCTCTGAGTAAATCCAGGGAAAGAAATGAATTTGAGCTAATCCCAATAGTTTATGAACCCTTAATATAGTGTTAATTAAGTAGATTTAAACTAGCTAGTTATGATTGTTTTAATTCTTAACAAGATTTAGCTGTATCTGATTACTAGGTTTAATTTATTGGATGTCACTTCCTAAAAGTGAAAAATAAATGGAGGAAAGCTAAATGAAAGGCACAATCAAAAGAATCATGCATAATAGAAACTTTGGTTTTATTCAAACTGAAGATGATGAGAAAGATATCTTTTTCCATCAATCTGGAGTAACTATTGAATTCGGTGATTTAAAAGAAGGAGATAATGTAGAATTCGATGTTGAAGAAACTGATAGAGGACTTCAAGCAGTTAATCTTAAAACAATATAACAATCTTAGTAAAAGTACGATATTGAAAAAATATCATACATCTTTTCTTTTTAAGAAGTTATTTTACATTTGTGTAAATTTTTCTGCAAAATCCGCTCTTAACTGTGTTTCTATTTTTTGAACTTCGCCTTCAATTTTCAGAACATCTAGTTTCTTCTTTTCTATTTTCGATTGAATTTCCTGAATTGATCTCTTGAATTGAGCAATATTAGCTTCCTTCTTTTTTAATTTCATTTCTTGTTTCAGAGCCTTATCTTCTTTTCCATCATTTCTTAGCTTTACGATTTTTAGCTGTTGTTCTTGTACTTCAGCATTTCCTCTTGCTTGTTTTTTCTGAAAATCAGCTTTATCAGCTTCTAATTCGTTATAGTCTTCTTTTGCTTCAAACATTTTCTCTGTAGTTTCAAATTTCTTAGCTAACATCTTGTAATATTTCGCTTCGCGTTCACTCATATATTAATACAGTATCCCAATTTTAAATAAGTTGTGTTGCAATAATTTCTTACGAAAGGAGAAAATTCTGTATTTGTCTAGAATTTAAAACTTGATTTGTATAGTTTTTTAAATTAGTATCACCAATAATATTCGATGAAGTTCTATTGCAAGAAATGCCAAAATAAGTTTGATGGAGACTATGAAACTCTTTTTGATATCTTAAAATGCCCAACTTGTAGCCATGAAGATGTCGTTCTTAAATTCCTAGTACAAGGTGTTCATCCTCCAGAAATGGGATTTGGTATATCCTTTACTGAGTTTGAAGATGCTTTAGAGGAAGGAAAGGTTGATTATCTCAAAAAATTCTTTGAAGAGGAATTTAATCTTCAATATTCAAGGACAGAGGAAGAATATTTAGTGACAGATGAAAAAGGAAAGGAAATTAATCTCAAAAAAATCTATGAAAAAACTCAGAAGGATGGTAAACTACAGAGAATAATCTACAACATTCATTATATTTTGCTACAAGGATTGTAATCTGCATTAGTTTGTATTAATAGTATACTTTATTAGGCAATAAATTAAATTTTCATCACAATTAAAAATAAGAAAGTTAGATTTTGTTTAACTCTTGAAAGATTAACTGATTTCTGATAATCGATTTTTAATTAAAGAATCTCTAACAAGATTCGAACCAATAACTAAATTGAGGAATTAACTTGAAAGGAAATATCAAAAGAATCATCTCAGACAAAGGTTATGGATTCATCACTGTTGAAGGAGAAGAAAAAGATCTCTTTTTCCACCGCACAGCAGTATCTGGTGAATTCGATGATCTCAGAGAAGGAGATGAGGTTGAATTCGAACTTGAGGAAACCGATAGAGGTACTCAAGCAACAAATGTAAACACTGTCTAAGACTATAAGTAATATCGAGTAAGTAACAATCAAACTCTACGTTTATTCTTATCCACTCTTACACTATCTCTTTAGACTTCTTTTCTTTTTTTTATTTTTTTGTTTTTCCATCTTTTGTGAAATTCCCTTTTCTCTTGTAGTAGAATGAAACTTTATTAATGTCTAAAAAAGTGACTTGCTGATTACTATGAAGGAAAAACAAAGATTTCTTCTTGCATTAACAATCTGGACTTGGATAATTGGAACTATTATTGGAGTCTTATTTGTTTTTGTGATGTTAAATGATTTATCAGGTCTAGAATGGTTTGGCACTCCAACATTTGGAATGGTAATTCTTATATTGTTGATAACTAGTTTTTATCTTATCTTTAGAAAAAAGAAAATTCAACCAACTATAATTGTTATAATTTGGTTCTTCTTTCTGTTTCTAGCTACAGCTATTAGCATGATCGCATTTGCTTATACTAATTTAGGACAATGGGAAGATTTTCAATCTATGCCCCTGATGGGAACTTTTTTTCTAGTTCTATGGGCAGCTGGAATTCATTTTTCATTAATGGACAAACAGCGTAAACCCCTCTATATTCTAACTCTCTGGACTGTAATACTATTTCTTACAATAGTGATTACTATGATTGCTTTAGGATTTGGTTTATTTGGTAATTGGGAAGAATGGCAATATTACCCAATTATTGGATTTGGCATATGGGCTTTTCTTGTAACAATTGCCTATTTTATAATTAAAACACCTACTATCTCATGGATAGACGCAGGATTCTATTGGTCTTGGTCCATGTTCATAGGTATAACAACAAGCATGTTGAGTGTTTTCATTGTTTTACTAAATTATGCGCAATTATGGCCATTTTATCCAATAGCTGGAACCTTAGGATTTGCAATACTATTTACAACTCTGAGAGTTTTTATGGAAAACTCAACAGTGAGTAAAGAACTAAAGGAGTAATATAGTGAGATTGCTTCTTCAGTCTTCTTTCCACGATAAGTGAATAGAACTTTTATAAATATTTGAGAGCTCACTATACTAATGATTAATTTCTCATTTTTTTATCCAGTTGATACTGAAGCATTTCCTTCTCAAGGTAAAACTGCTATAATTCTAACTTACATACTCACAGCTTTAGGAACCGGTATTGGTAGCTTTCTTCTAATTATCGCAAGAGGTGCATCATATTTCCCTGAAGGAGAGATAGATGATTTACCTGATTTTGGTCCTTTATTCAATTTGGTGGGAACTATTTTTCTTGTTTTAGCTTTTGTTAGTTTAGGAGTGAATTTTCTCTTTATTCATAAGAAAAAGGCAGGATGGATTCTTCTTACAGGTATTTACTTCGGAGGTTCAATTTTGACAATCTATGTTTTGTATTTAGGCATTAGAGCATTTATTGAGTATAGTCTATTTGCACTACCATTTCCGTTGATATTATTACTAGTAGTTGGAATTGTTGGATTATACACTCTATTACACAAAAACACACTTGGATTCTTCTTTCCCAAGATTCTTAGTAAAGTCGAGTGAAGGTTACAGTTTATTCTGTACTTAATTTTCTTATTTTTTTTGCCATTCCTGTAATGGCCACATATTATCAAAGAATTCTCTTGATGGATGAGTGAGATCACCGTTAATTCTAATATCATGAAGAACACAAGAACAATAAGGATCACCTGCAATTATTGTATGATCCATAGTTAAGATGAAACTGTCATTATTATTGTTATAACTCTGAAAATCTCCATAACATGCTGCTAAATATTTCAATTCAACATCTGGTAATTCTCTGATTGCATCATCCCACATGCAAGTATCTTTTCTTTGAGGAAATTTACCATTTTCAAGGACACCTTGAACAATTTCCCAACCAATACTAGGAGGATTCCCTTTCTGAGGGATTCTAGCTTCCCTAAATTCCTCTAATGTTTCATATATAGGTCTCTCTGATGATAGAGATTTAACATAAGCATTAATATAATCTTTAAACAATTGAACAGCTAGATTTCTCTCTATTAGTTCAGTTAAGATAAATGCATTATAGTATCTATGATAAAGAAAAGATTGAATATAATTCTTATTAGTTACTTTGAACTTTATTTCAATCCAATTCTTTGTTGTATCAATGTTAAGTAATTGAAGATAATAATTCAAAGAATTATGTAATAAATCTGGAAAAACTTTCAAATGAATAAAATCTTTGCTTATGTCAGTATTTTTAATAATTTTTTCATTTATATAGGATTTGCTCAGGAGCTTAACAAATTTATTGTTTAATTTTGTAACAAAACTCTGCAGAATTTCAGGTTTCTCATTCTTAATGAAACCAATAAGATAATTCAATCTCTTTAAGACAGTTTTCTTTGCAAATTCTAAAGGTTGCAGTTCTTGTAAGTTGTCAAGATCACTTATATGATATCTACCTGTTCTAAAGACTTCCATTTCTTATTCCTCCAATTTCTTCCCTATATTTTCGATAAAATCTAAAGATGGTTGTTCAGCGTTTGGATGTACATGATTATTCCAATACATTTCATCACAGAAGTCTTCATGATGAAGAGTTTGCGTTCTTCGCATATGTATGATTTTATCCTTATTCCACTCTGGTGCATCACCGATATAACAAGAAGCTAGATAAGCTATATCAGGATCATTGAAATCTTTTAATGCTTCAGGAGTTAAACAGCTGTCAAAGCGATAAACTATCTTATGGTCATCAAATATACAAAATGCGAAATCTGCAAGACCAATTCTACACCAAGATTCAATTGACCCTTTATTTGAATCAAGAATGGTTTGTGATTTTGGATCATCGGGTTGTTCTCTTCTATATCTTGACTTCAATTCTTTGATTATATCTGGAATTATTTGTTTGTATATTTCTATCCCTATTTCTTCACCATAAAGTTCAACAAAGGTCTTTACTCTATGGTATGACAACCTTTCTCCTGATTTTATCCAATCGAAGTACATTAATTCTATTTCTCCTTGTTCTGAATTGTAATTGTCAGGTAGTTTTAGTGTTTTACAAATCCATAGAAAAACCGCTTTCTCTAAATCCTGGAAATTTTGTATCATTTCCATTCCTTCTCTTAAGAAATCCCAGTCAAAAGCATTAATATCGAATTTGTAATCTCCAATAATCTCGTGCAATTTGTCCTTAAAATGAGAAACATACAGACTTAACTCCTCGGGTTTTAATTTGTGAAAAAACTTGAGCACAAAATCAGTTCGTTCCATCCTATCCTTAATCACTTTACTTGGGGTAATGTTTCCTCTTTTTGTTAAACTACCACATTGGTGAGTCTCTATTTTCATTTTTTATCCTCCTTTTTTTCTATTCGCTCTAATTTGAAAACTACAGGTTTAGTTCCATCCCTACAGGTTGTATATGTTATTCTAGGTTCAGTATGAGAAAAATCTCCACCTAAGGATAAAACTAATAGATCTTTCCAAAGGTCCATCCAAGCCCATGAACAAGGCCAATCAGTTGGTAAATCAATATATGCATGATCGATAATTATTTCCTCGTCTTCTTTAAAATGGGGACATATAGTTGATTTTCTACCATCTGGGTAGTAATGTTCATGCCCAAATACTTCTTCTGAGCTGAACTTTCTAACAATTGTTATTTTTACTGGATAACCTCTAGACATATCAGAAGAAGGAAACAAGTATTTATTAAGTTTTCTCCTTTTTTGAGACGACTTTCTCATAAAATAAGAATAAAAAAAAGTTATTTGCCTTTCAAAAGAATATGTAGATAAACATCCTTCTCTTCATTGTTCTTTGAGAGACCAGTAACATATACCGTTTCATAATTTCTTATTTTCTGTTCTTTCAAGGTAAATCCTTTTTTTGCTTCTTTCATTTCTTTTCGATCCATGAGCCAGAAATTTGGTAATAGTTCAGGATCAAAAGAGTATCCTCTATTCTTTAATATCGGCAAAATCATATCAAGAGTAGATGTTTCAGGTAATTCTATTGATTCTATAATAGGAGCATTTGAACCACAAAGATGACATTCTTTGTTTGGAGGTTTTTCTATATAGAAGAATTTCCCTACTAATCCGTTGTAAATTAGATATTCAGGGTTAACAGTTCCAAGTTCAATTCCCTTAATGTGATGCAATAATTTCAAAGCTTCTTGGGTTTGAATTGAAGCTATTACAGCATTTATTGAAATAACTGTTGGATCATGTTGATCTATCATTTTTACTGCTTCATCCAGAGTAAATAATCCAGAATCAGAAAAATGTTCCCTAATTAGTTCATTAGCGTAATCTAGAGCTATTTTCACTTCCTCTATTACAGTTGTATCTGGAGGTCTATTATGTTTTGATTCAAAAAATAGTTGTCCTTTGAGTAAACAGTGTGATCGCTTTCTAGGAATACCTACTAGAGTGCAAGCAGCTAGTGTCTCTCTTTCTCTTTCTCTTTGAGGGTCACATTGTAAACACGAATTCTCATCTGGTAAATAACTGTAAACATGTCCGTAATATGTAGCTGTTCCACCATCTATCATGGGTTTCTTAAAATGAACAGCCCTACGAATTAATTCATTTCTTGCTGTAACAGAATCAAGTCCAGATATATATACGTCAGCTGTTGCATAAATCTCTGGATCAACATCTTCAAGATTAGAATAATGCCAAATGTACTTACTATATGGGTTAATCTTCTTCAGTGTACGAGCTGCAACCTTAGACTTAGGTTCTCCTTCCTCAGCATCATAGAATAGTATTTGTCTATTCAGATTTGAGTGTTCTATAAAATCTAAATCTATTAAGTGTAAGACTCCTACTCCTGCCATTGCAAGATTTTTTGCAACTTCTGTTCCCAATCCCCCTACTCCTACTATGAGAACTGTTGATTCTTTCAATGCTTTCTGATTCCATCCTGGCAATCTTAATTGTCTATCGAATCTTACTCTTTCTTCTGAGCTTAAAGCTTCACTGAAGAAGTTAGAGTTGTTTGATTTTTTGATATTCTGATTCATGTTGATTACACTCATTGAGATATATACTTAAAATTAAAGATTCTTATGTTTGAAAGCTTTTAATTCATTTCCTTTAGGCAGTGAAAGAAACAAATGAAATAGGGAATAAAGAAAAAGAAAAGAGAATTTTGATTTTCTCTCTAAAAAGATGTTAAACAAATTTATCCTGCTGTAGAAACGGGTATTAATAATACGGTGTCTCCGTCTTCAACACCATAGTCTTTAAAAGTATCGCCAGGATCACAGGTTCTTCCTGCATGAGAAAGATGAAATTCTTCTGGTGGAAGGCCAAATATTTGACTTACAGTGTATTTTATATCATCAATAGGTGCATCAGTAGCAACTACTAGTTTTTCTTGTTTTGGACTTGGTCCAATAGTACTTTGGAAATACACACTGATTTTCTTTCCAGCTGGAGTCTTAGTTGAAGGTGTTTTAGATACTATTTCTTCTTCAACTACTTCTTCAATTTCTTCCTCCTCTTCATCGAAAGACAATTCTTCAAATTCTTCGCTCATTTATACCAACCTTTTTTGTTATAAACCACATTTACTATCTATTTTTGCCTTTTAAGAATATCTTTAGTATCGAATGTTAAAATATTGTTTATTTAAAACTCTAAATAAACTGTTATTGAGTTAGACCTTATTTGGACTAACAGAAACAATATGATTTGATTTTGTTATACTGTCATATATAGCAACATCTTTGCTAGAGCATCATTGCTTGGAAATTTACTCTAAGGGGGTAAATCACGTACCCTCCTACCCCGCCCACACATCTTGAGGGAAATGCTTGCGGATCGCTTTTTGATAAGATATTGTATGCAGCATTGACATCAGCATTGATTAGAATTCCTTGAGCAGATTGAAATAATCCTCTTTTTACTCTTTTACCAAGATAAGAAGCATGATGGTGAATGGGTTCATTATCAAGAAAACTACACTTAGAGGTGTGGCTTTCATCAATCAATTCCACTTTTATTCCTTGTTCAGCTGCTTTATACTTCAGTAACTTAATAAGAAGATGAAAAGGGATGATAACGAAGAGCTGAGTAGTTTTTCGTCTTAAGCGTAACTGTTGTTTCCATTTGGGATTGTACCCTATAACAATGGTATGGAGGTCCCTCTCTACCCACAAATCAATGAGAAATCTACTTAGTTTGTGGAAAGCATCTTTCATCTTCCTTCTCCAATTTTCTCGAGCACGGTAAAAAGCTTGACCATAATTCAATCTGTGTCTCTGTTTCAAATACTTCCTTTGTTGTTGTGCATACTGTTCTTGCAGCTTACTTACTTTCTTCATATAATATTGTGTTATTGATTTTACTCCTTTCCCCTCGTCCTTGACAATAATCGGTCGGCTATCGATATTATCCACAAAGGTTACGAGGTTAGTCAACCCTAAATCTATAGCTCCTTTTCTTGAAGGATTCTTCTTCTTCTTAAATTTAGGAAGCTTTCTGTAATAAATGATCTCTATAGTATACCCTACTCCTCGAGGAACAATTCTTACTTCTCTCAGCTTATGTTCTGTATGGAATCTAGTCTTAAGTGTAAATGGTATCTTCTTTGGCAAAACTAGCCAACCATTAACTATTTTCGCTTGTTGGTTACTGAAGATAGCTATGGTCTCTCCCGTAGGTTTCTTGTAATAGGGAGGACGTGGACAACTAAGGAATTTGTTGGGGTGTTTCTTCCACTCTTTGAGAGCTGCGAAGTATGATTTCCGTTTCCTAGATAAGAGTTTGAGTGTGTGTTGGGCAGTGTGGGAAGGTAAAAGTTTGTAACATTGCTCATCTTTTAAGAGTCTGTCAAGGTCGTTGTAAAAGAGTAAATTGTTTTTATTTAATTCTTCTTTTATCCGATAATTTCCTCGATTGTAGAGGTTCTTAGTTAGATGACAAAGTTTACTTAACTCTTTGTTTTTGCGCATTTCTATTATTTCTGTCCGCAAGACTTTGATCATCATACTTTTCTCTTGCTTTCCCTATATAAACTCAGAAAATATTAACATGACAGTATGACAAAATCAATTCATAATAAACAGCTTTGCTTTTACTTTTAATTTGTTTACTCCAACTCATGTAAATAGAGTAAAAGTTTTTCTGGTGTTAGAGGAGATGAATACTCCCATTCCTTATCTTTACGAAATGCTCTAGCAGCATTCTTTAGTGCGAAGTAAGTACCTATTCCATACATGAAGGGGGGCTCTCCAATAGCTTTTGATTTCAAAACAGCTTCTGGATTTTCAGCATCTTCTAGAAAAGTAACTTCAATC
>JAGLTP010000241.1 GCA_023135215.1 Candidatus Heimdallarchaeota archaeon | reverse complement strand
CCTGGATATCTGCAAATAGTAGAGTAGGCTAAGCAATCAGATTATATTTTTCCTTCTTTTGGGATTTTACCTTGGTATGCTAATGAATATATGGACAAATTAGATGAAGTAGCAAAGTTTTGTGAAGAAGCCTTAATGTTAGGAGAAATAGGTTTAGATGAGGGAAGTAGTAGAAACAGCGCGACTACCAAAGAACAGGAAGCATTATTCGAAGTATTTCTTGAAGTAGCAGAGAAAAATAACTTGATAATGAACTGCCACTTTCGAGGAGGATTAGAGAAAAGAGGTTTGGAACTTTTAAATAGTTATGATATAAAGAAAGGTATATTCCATCATTATTCTGGTTCTCCGGAAATGATTGAGAAGATTAACGATAACGGACATTATATTTCATATGGTTCCGCTAGTTATTATAATCTGTCAAAAGCGATGAAAGGATATCTATCAAAAAGAGTACCTAAAGTCAGTGATGATTTCCTAATAATCGAAATTGATGTTCTTCGTCGAGACAAAGTCTATAAACCACCTTCAGTTGTAATTCCAAAAATTCTTGAAGTGCTAGCTGAAGCAAAGAAAACCACTCCAGCAGAAATCGAAGCAATGAATCAAAGAAATGTCCTTAGAATGATCAGTGATGATCCAAAATTGAATGAAATGAAGACTTTATTGAGTTAAAAAGAGGAAGCCTTTTTCTCTTTCTTTTTTAAATTTAGTTTGTTCAACGCGATATATTTTAATAGTAAAAGCTCAAAAATGAAACTATGTCATCAAAGAATATCGATAAACCAGTTCTGATTACTGGAGCGAGTACTGGTATAGGGAGAAAAACTACAGAATTGCTGATTGAAAAGGGGAAGAAGGTTTATGCTTGTGCAAGAAAAGAAAAGGATATTGCAGAATTAAATCAACTCCCAAACACTACTGCTTTTCAATTAGATGTAACTAAACTAGATCAAATTTCCAAAGTAGCTCAACAAATTAAAGAGCTAGGAGAGGGTTTGTATGGTCTAGTTAACAATGCAGGAATCGTGAATTTAGGCCCTATATTCACATTTACAGACAAAGCGATGCTGGAGTTATTTGATATAAATGTGTTCGGAGTTCATAGAGTTACAAATGCTATGTTACCTTTTTTGTTTGAATCAAGAGGAAGAATAGTAAACATAAGTTCAATTAGCGGTGTACTTACAGGTCAGTATTTTGGGTTATATAGCATGAGTAAACATGCTCTGGAAGCTTATTCTGACGCTTTGTTTCAGAATTTGGGAGAAGCAGGAGTTGAAGTAAGTATCATTGAACCAGGCAATTTCAAATCGGAGATTGGCAAAACATATTATGAAAAACGAAAAGCAGAGAAGAAAGAAGAAAGGCTCTTTATGACAGATGAACAACATGAGATGCAGTTAGATGAATTAAAGAACTATTATGCTGAACCAAATCTTAATCCCGAACCTTTAGCTGTTGCTGAAGCAATTTATGATGCACTTTATTCAGATAATCCAAAACCTCGATATCTAGTAACGGGGAAGCAAGAAGAAGCAGAATGGGTTATGAGAAAAATGTTCCAAGAACTAACTCAAATGAATTTCAATCACATTCATAGCTATAAAAAAGAGGAATTAATTCAGATGCTAGATGATGCTCTTAATGCAAGATTAAATGAAGGAAAAAAATAAGAGTGATTTGTTCTTATGGATAAGATTTAAGAATTCGTGAATGTCGATTTCTTTTATGAGAGAAAAGTATGACAGATTGCTTAGCTTGTACAAAGAAGCACTCATTGTAGAAGAGATTTTGATGTTACTCTATTGGGATAGAGATGTAACTATGCCTAAAGGAGGAGTTAAGCAGAAAGCAGATCAAGTCGCTTATTTATCACAGCTAGAACATGAGAAGAGGACGAATCCAAAGATAGGTGAATTATTGAAGGAAATTCAAGAACATACAGACTTGGATAAACTTACAGAACTTGAAAAACGTAATGTTTTTCTCATTAATAGACAATATTACAAAATAATCAATGTCCCTCCTGAATTTGTTGGGGAGTTTAACAAACAGTGTGTTATAGCAAGTGATGCTTGGGAAAAAGCTAAAGATGAATCAGATTTTTCAATCTTTCTTCCAGAATTGAAAAAGATGGTTGAATTTAATAAAAAATATGCTCACTTCCTTAATCCTGATATTGATCCTTACGATGCCTTGATAGATTACAGTGAACCTGGAATGACACAAGAAAAGTTTGAAAAAATAGTTAAGCCACTCAGAAAAGCGACTATTCAACTGTTAAAGAAGTGCATGGAAGCTGAAAAACAACCTGACCTATCAATTTTATCTCGCAAAGTTCCGTTAAAACTTCAGAAAAAACTGAATAATAATGTTCTCAAATTAGTTGAATACGATTTAAATAGGGGGAGATTAGATGAAACAGCACATCCATTTACTACTGGAACATATGATGATGTTAGAATAACTACTAAATATTTTGAAGATAATTTACTTAGTGCTTTCATGAGTACTATGCATGAAGCTGGACATGGTACTTATGAACAGAATGTAGGAAAAAATGGAAGGTACCAACCAGTTGGAATGTGGTGCAGTGATGGAATTCATGAAGGGTGTGCTAGATTCTATGAGAACATAATTGGTCTAAGCAATTCCTTCTGGAAATTTTATTATCCCAAACTGATTGAAATAACAGAAAATATCTATACGGATGTACCTTTAGAAGAGTTTGTTTTTGCAATTAATAAAACAAAACCTATGGCCATTAGAGTAGATGCTGATGAGTTAACTTATAATTTACACATTATTCTAAGATTCGAAATAGAAAGAGATTTGTTAAACGGAAGGATAAGGGTTGAGGATTTACCCAAATTATGGAATGAAAAAATGAAAGATCTTTTGGATTACGAAGTTCAAAATGATGCAGAAGGTGTTCTACAAGATATTCACTGGTCAGATGGTTTAATGGGGTATTTTCCTACTTATACACTGGGCAACATTTTCGGAGCTCAAATATTTTCTCAATTGAAGAAAGAGATACCAAATTGGGAAAAAGAGATTGAAAAGGGGAACCTCAAGGTTGTTTTGGATTGGTTTAAGACTAATGTTCATGAGAGAGGAAACTCAAAAGATTCCCATGAAATGGTAAAGGAGATATCAGGAGAGGAAGTATCTTCCGAATATCTAATCAATTACCTTAAAGAAAAATACTCAAAGCTTTACAACCTAGAATAATCATGATTTAATTTTGGAAGATCAAGAAAGAAGATGAAGAAAAATGAAGAACAGAACAGTAATTATTACAGGAGCAAATGCCGGGATAGGAAAGGAAACTTTTTTTGAAATTGCTGAAATGGGTGCGAATGTAATCATGGTTTGCAGAAATAGAAAGAAAGGCGAAAGAGTTCTTAAAGAAATAAAAGAAAGAACTAAAAACGAAAATCTAGAACTTATGATTTGCGATTTCTCATCGCTTAAATCCATAAATAGTTTTGTTAAGAAATTCAAAGAGAAATATGAAAAGTTAGATGTTCTGATAAATAATCATGGAGCTTTCTTTATCAGGAGAGTATTAACTGAAGATGGTGTAGAATCAACTTTTGCGGTTAATCATCTTGGTTATTTCAGTCTAACTTTTCAGTTACTTGATTTGCTTAAAGCAGGAACAAAACCTAGAATAGTAAATGTTTCATCAAGTTCCAACTACAGAGTAAAAGAATGGAAATTAGATGATTACAATTGGGATAAGCGGAGATACAATATGATGCAAGCATATGCTGAATCAAAATTGTATAACATCCTTTTTACCTTCCTTTTAGCTGAAAAACTAAAGGAAACAAACATAACTGCTAATTGTCTTCATCCTGGATATATAAAAACAAATATTGGACTGAATAGCCCATTTCTTAAACTTCTTAGACCTTTAGTAAAAATGAAAGCATTACCTCTCGAAGAAGGAGCAAAAACTTCTGTATATCTAGCAACATCTCCTAAACTTGAAGGTATAACTGGAGAATTCTATAGCAAGATGGAAGAAAAAAAACCAAACGAAATTGCTTTGAATAAAACGAAGCAGAAACAATTGTGGGACTTAAGCTTGAAGATAACAGATTTACAAGATAAAAATCTAATCTAGATTATTTGATCCTTTCTTCTACAACATCAAAAGTCCTTCTAATAGATGATTTTAATAATTCATCAGATCCTTCAATGTCCATTGCTTTTATTACAGGAAAATCATCCCTCGTCTCAAGATTCTCCTTGAGGAAACCTTCTTCAATATATTTTTTCATCCAAGCTATACATCTTTCATAATATTCGATTTGATTAAGAATCTCATTTCTGTCTGCTATGTTCCCATGACCAGGAATAATCTTTTCAGGAGATAAATCCAACATTTTTTGATATACTTCCAACCATGCATAGATATCTGCATTTGGATCTCC
>JAGLTP010000240.1 GCA_023135215.1 Candidatus Heimdallarchaeota archaeon | reverse complement strand
AAGGTTTATCATTACCAAATTTAGAACCAATGACTGCACTAATTCCATCTCCCCAAACTAATGGCATAAAAGCTCCAAATAATATGATGTTGTATTGATTAATCGGTTCTCCTAGGGATTTTGGATAAAAAAATAGTGCTACTAAAGCAGTTAGAGCAATTGCATAAAATACTGTTCCATAAGCATGCCCTTCTTCTACTCCCTTCAATTTAAATTTCTTGATGGGAGAACCAGGACAAGTAAGGTAAGTGAAGGGTATAAAAAAGACTGGTCCTATTAGTGCAAACCAGACACTAGAGAAAACGAAAGGAAATACTAATAATACGTTTCCAACTGACAAGTGAACTATCTTTCTTGACGTGCTTCCAGATACTTTATCCTTCCTCCTCAAAACCTCAGCTAATGTTAAGGATGAGAGCACAAATACAAATAAACAAGCTAAGCCTATAATATCTAATGCTGTTATAGTTGTGGGTAATTCATATCTCAATTGATCTTCTCCATTTAAGTAATTCAATCCTAATTGTTGAATATATACTGATAATTACATAAGAAAACCACTAACATTAAAAATTTACTTCTCGCTAAATGCATCTCCTTTCTCAAGACTGGATAAAGCTGTTGCACGATCTGTAGAGCTCTTCATACCTTCACAACGAGCATCATAAAACTGATCACAATTTCTACAAACTTTTTCATTTCTTCTATCTCTTAGCTTTGTGAAATATTTTCTACTGAAATAGTATAATCCTGCAGTGATTATAATTACGGATAATGCACCCCAATTGAAACCAGTTACTAGTTCTATGATAGATAAGACAATTATGTTGAACGTATTAACTATGGCTATACCTAAGAGCATTCGAACAAAATCCTTTACAAACCTTGGCGGATGAAGAAAGACGCTCAATGGTGTGCATATGAATAATCCCCAGTTTAATCCAAAAGCAATCCAGAAGTTCATATGAAGTACAATGTCGAAAATAGGAATTAGTATCAGTCCTAATAAGACTCCACTATACATATTTACACATCCTCTGCATACTTCCATTCCTCTTATTATGTAAACATGATCTTTGAATTCCGAGCACAAAGGATGGTGAGCTAATCGATAAGGATAGAGTAACCATTTTTCTTTTCTCTTTGGTTTTTTACTTACTTCCATTTGACTCACCTTACAAACAGCATAACAAGTGTTCTTATAATAAGTTCTGATAAGAGAACTAATGTAGTTTTTAGGTTTTTTTGCATCATTTCTTCGATTTCATGAATCCTTGGTAATATATTCTTGTAAATAGCTAAAACCAAACACCCCATAGGGGTCTTGCTTTCATATGAAAAATCTTCAAGCTTCTTTACATCTACTATTTCAAGAAGAAGATTTTGTTTTATTTCAACAATATCCCAATAATCCTCACTTATAATCTCCTTCCAAAAATCTAATTCAAGACTCTCTTTTGAAATAAGACCCTTTAATACTCCATGAAAAATTGTATCTAAACATAGGAGAATCTGATGAAGGTCAACTTCCTCTTGTTTTTTCCAACTGTTTATTGTCTCCTGCAGTTCTTTACTTGAAACTTTGTCAAGCAGAACTTTCGAAAATATATTTTCTATTCGATTATTATCAAAAGTTAAATTAGAATAATCCTTCTCTGAATTCTCTTCATCAAGAAGAATACTAGCTTGCATGAAGTACGGAATTAGGTTACTTTCCATGTTATCTTTCAGACTTTTTGTTGCATTTCTAAATTCAAATACATCTGAATACTTCAATGATTGCTTTAAAATTCCTCCTGCTGTGATTTGAAGAATTGTAATTGTTAACTGAAATATGTCCATTTCTTGAAGTAAATTTTTTGATATGGTTTTTATTTTCTCATTCGCAAAAATCTGGAATGATTTAATAGCCAAATCTATTATTAATGAATCACTTCCAGAAATTCTCTTCTGCCGTTTAAGTAATTTTATGCATTCAGCAAAATTACCTGTACGTATATTGATTCTAAATAACAAATCTAAAATAAGAGGTAAAGAACTATGTTGAATTCGTTTAGCTAGAGTTTCTGATTTTTTTGCTAATAACATAGCATCTTCCAACGAATCGATTTGGTAATATACATTTGCTTTTGAGAAAAATACAACAACAAGACTTTGGATATCATTGTAAGTAATTGCTATTTCTTCTAATTCCTCTAAAACCTGTAATGTTTCTTCTATCTTATCCAATTGAAATTTTATTAAACTGAGTAACTGTTTCAATTTTCCATATTCTTCATATAAGGAACTATCAGCTTCTAATTCAGTTTTTTCGAGAGGTTTTATGCTCCTTTCTATTAGTTTCTCTGCTCGAACCAGTTCTTCATTTCGTATCAAAGATTCTATAAGTATATTCACAAGTTCTATCTGTTCCTTATTTTGAATTGGTGCGTTTGATTCTTCTAGAAATTTCAAGGATTCTATGACTTTAGGATAATTGTTCGAGTTGAAGTTCATCCTTGCTCTTATAATATGAACTTCCTGAATGCCTCTCTCATGATGATTCTGTTGAAAGATCTTTAAAGATTCATCTAAATATTTATCAGCTTTATTTTGATCCAAGATATTAGAATAAGAAGAACCAATGTTCAATAAGATAAGAGCCTCTCCAATATGGTCTTCTGTTTTCTTCCTAAACTCTAGGCTTTTCTGATAATGTTCAATAGCTTCTTCAAATTGACCCAAGTAGAAGAACAGACTTCCCAAACCTGAATATGATAGTGATAATCCTTTATGATTTTCTGTTTTCTTATCTATTTCAAGTGCTTGATGAAAATAATCTTTGCTTCTATCAAAATCCCCCAGTTCAAGGTGAAT
>JAGLTP010000024.1 GCA_023135215.1 Candidatus Heimdallarchaeota archaeon | reverse complement strand
TATTCTCGTGTAAGGAATTCTTGATCAGTTAGCACACCATCAGTGAAATAGAGATTCTATTCTTTTGTAATCTACAATATTGGATTAGAAGAAAAAGAGATTGAATAAAAAATATACGTTGTAGAAATCCCCTATGATTGGATCCTGTTCTAGCCAAAGAAGATTAAAATAATAGTTATCGAATATTATAGTATGGAAATATCCTTTCTACCTTCTGAATACTTAATTAATTGCATAAGAAAATTGGGCGACATTAAAAGATTAGAATCGAATTTTCTTCTAAGAGCGGTAAGAATCAAAAATAATTCTGAAAAAACTATTCGACTGATTCAATATAGGTTTGATATTAAAAGAAACAATAACTGTGTTAAAACAATCATCTACAATGAAGAGATGATAAAAGAGAAATCTGAGGATGTAGAACAAATTCTTGAAAAATTAGATAACCCAGATATCGCAAAAATATTCATGGGAGTAGAGGAGTTCTGGAAAAAAGAACTATATTCTTCAAATATTCTTGAACCCAATTATGAGACTGGATTTAGATTAGAACATTTTACACATATGGATCTGAATCCCGTAGATCAGCTTGTTTTGACAGTAACATATGTTGAAGAGGAAGAGGAAAAAAAGGAAGTTTGTACTATCCCTCTAGTTCAATATAAAAATGAAAATCAATACACATTTCCACTCAAAGGTGCTTGGATTGCTATTAATACATTTGATAATCCATACGAGCATAGAAGAATGCATTCACAGGAGTTTGGATTTGATCTAGGGCAATTAGATGAGAACATGTCTTTTATTCCTCCAAAAGGAAACAAAAATGAATTCTTCTGTTTCCATGGGAAAGAAGTCATAGCTATAGCTGATGGGGAAGTTGTTGATACTTTCAATGAAATACCTGAAAATCCTTCAGCTGGTGAATTATTACCTGAAGAAAAGATGAGAGAAATAATTAGTAAGTATGGATACATACCTCTAGCTGCTGGAAATTTTGTTGTGGTGGGACACTCAGGAAATGAATGTTCTTTTTATGCTCACTTAATAACAAATAGCATAAAAGTGAAAAAAGGAGAAAAAATCAAACAAGGACAGGTTCTAGGTCTTTTAGGAAACTCAGGTAGTTCGACTGCACCACATCTTCATTTCCAATTAATGAAAGGTTATGATTTCTTGACGGCTAGAGGATTACCATGTTACTTTACAAATATAACTGAAATCGAAGGAAAGAAAATAGGAATAATAGACAAGAATTTCTCAGTAATATATGCAGATTAAATCTCTTAGTTTTCTCTCTTTAGCAGTGGAATCATTTCTAATGCAATTTTCTAAAACATTGGAAAATCCTATAATTCATGGTGGATGCAGCTGTTTTATTGCTCCACTAGAAATTGAAACAAACAATTGTCCGAAATATTTACATACCAATAGAATACTTTCATGATGAATATCAGCAGAGTTGGGGTTGAAAAGTCTGAAAAAGATTTTTATCTCAAAGTTATGGAGGAAGGATAAGATCTCTCATTTAACTGATGAGGAGTTAAATGAATTAATCAAATTAGTCGAAACAGGGAATTTTGATGAAGGTTTAGCTTTAATTCGGCAAATATATCGAAGGAGAAATCTTGATATTGATAGTACAGCAATTACTTTTGCGCTTAAAGATCACA
>JAGLTP010000239.1 GCA_023135215.1 Candidatus Heimdallarchaeota archaeon | reverse complement strand
TAAGGATCACCTGATCCAACTTCTAACACTTTTCCAGTATTAGGATCAGTATGAACGTCTGCTATAACAGCCATCCTATCGTCAGTTTCGCTTGTCCAGGGATCAGCATCTGGATCATTAAAAGTTGCATACTTAGCTATCGTTTCCCCAGCTCCTCTAATATATCGATATTCATCTTCAGTAAGTGGTTCATTCTCTAATTCCTTAATACTAATAACGGTAAGATTGTCGAAGATATTTGCTAATCCTAGAAGTTTAGTATCGAATCTATCTAGAAGTAATCCTCGGGAGTTCAGACCATCACTCATCAATCTGACCAAACTTGATAGTCTTGAATATAATTCAGGATAAGGTTCAACATATCCATATTTCATTTCAGGGATTCCCAATTTAGGGGTGTATGATTGTTTCGCATATAAAATCGTATCATGGCGTAATTCCGCCCAAGAGCTAAGAGTTGTCATTAGGGATTTATCAGTCCAAGCATCACTCAACATAAATCCAGGATAACCTTCAATAGCAGGTCGTAGAAGTGGGAAAAGGGAATATAACCACATCCAATAAAGATTTTGGGTCCAATCATATTCAGTTAAACCTCCAAATTCTTCTCTCAGTTTCCAAATTTGATCATTGTAATTGGAATAGGATTCATTTTCGGATTGCATATAATATGCAGCTCTTGTACTTCCAAATACAGAAAAGATATCTAAACCATTTGGGAACAATCTTCCTCCAACTTTAGTGTGTACTAATTGTTGAAATATATAAGAATCAGGTATGAATCTTTGTCCCATTAATCTAAAACCTTGAGTGACATTCTCATGTTCAAATGCTTCATAAATAAACATAGAGTTAATCTGAGGTTTTCGATAGGTTTTTGCTACATCGATAAAGGAAGTAATAACGCTTTCTTCTGCAAGATCATCCCCTTCAGGACTTCCTTCATCTTGCCAGATTTCATAATATTCTGCAGCAGTTAGATCATCACTTGCTCCAACATAAAATACAGTGGGTTCATAGATTTTGTCCCAATAGTCCCAAACAGTATCTGGTCCCATACTTGTATCAAAACTGGAGACTAAGAGCAGAGCCATTCTTGTGTGCTCAATTCCCATAGCAGGATCACCAGAAGGACTCTGTAACAAGTAACTAATTCTCCCAGCGTACATCATCGCTTTGAAATAATTCCCAAGTAAGTCATTTCTTGTATAATGTCCTCTAATTGTATATTGAGTATAATCTTCTTCATAACCAAAAATTGCTGAATAATCTATTTCTCCAGCATCTATTTTAGCTAGTTCTTCATTCGTCATAGCTTCTACTTCAGAAGGAATTGTATTTGTATCATTAAGTAAATAGAGCATTACTGAAAGATATGCAACATTCTTATTTATTGCATCATGAACTACTGGTTCAGAAACAGTGGTGTTAAGAGCTGTTTGTGCATCACGTAAAGCGATTAGCATTTGCTCGAAATCGTAGAAGAAACTTTCACCTTCAAGTATTCTAAGTGTGATATCATATAGAACATGATAAGCATGTAAACATAGATCTGTTGTTACAAAATGAGGTCCTTCATCATTATTGCCTTCATACAATTGGTAGATATCTTCATATCCTTCATCAACTAAGGCAAATCCATATTGTTCTAGCATACTTTTTACTTCTGGAGTAATATCCAAATCTTGCAAATCAACATTAGCTAGATTGCTCTTTATTGCTGTAGCTTTAATTGAGGGAGTATATTCAAGCTGAGAAGGTGTGTAAGAACCAAAAGCAGTATTTACAACTCCATCTATCTGAAAAGCAGCAGCAGTTCCAGGAATTATTGACCCGTCTGGTATTCCATGAGGAGCAGTTTTCCTTGTTAGTAAGGGTATTGAGATAGCAAGGCTACTCACGATAAGGAATGTAATTATTCCCATAC
>JAGLTP010000238.1 GCA_023135215.1 Candidatus Heimdallarchaeota archaeon | reverse complement strand
CCTCACAGGCAGATGCAATGAGTTTAGAGCAGGCATGTGGACCAGTAGTTGTATAGAGGTCTTTATCAAATTCGTTATATGGGATATTTAGCTCATTTAGTATCTCTTGTGCTGGTGAGCGAATAGTGACAGTATTCATGAGGTATCCACCTATCCAGAAACCACCACCAAGGTAGTTATTCCTTTCAATTATAAGCGTCTTGATTCCATTATTTGCAATTTCTCTTGCGGCCATGAGGCCGCTTGGTCCACCACCAACGATAATCACATCAGTATTTGCAAATTGTTTCATATCTTCAGCAAAATTACTCACTATTGCATTGGTTATCTGACTTTCAGTTATAGATTTAAACATATGTTTTTCCTCCAATTTAAACTTACCAATTGGTAAGTAATTATGTATAAGGAAAATGTTATTTATAATTTACGGAATGGAAAAAAAGGATTTGGCATATGTTGCTACGTTTTTATCAAACACTTCATCATATTTGAATGAGTTATAATTACCAATATGCGCAAACCTGGTTTTTCTCCAGTTCAGATTAAAAAAACGATCTTCTCTAGAAGCAATAAGGCTTCCTCGGAGCATAGTTGGAATATCAGTATATGTATAGACTGGCTCTGAACCACTGTTACAACAATACTTAGTGGTTGTTCCACCAGTACAAATAACGTGTCCTTTCGCTTTATTGAAGCTAGGTGATATAATTCTATCAGGAAAAATTTCACTAAGCTCTTGCCTAGAAATAAAAGGGAGTTTTGTAATATCTTTTATTCCTCGGATGTCGTTTTGATGTATGCCTGCTTCCGTGTATTTTTTTTATAAATTGGCACTGTGTAGGCATAGAATACCATTTTACGTAATGCCTTATTTTGGTATCGTTCTAGCTTTTCTGCACCCAATCTTTCTATTCTTCCGGGATCAAGGATATAGTTCTTGATAAATGGAATTGGTATGAATGGGTTTAGAAATGGGTTCATATAACTTCAACTCGATTCTTCACGCAAACATATATCTCTTATTTTCCAGATCAGAGATTGCTATAACCACGTTATCTTCATCAATGTCGACGGGCAGATAGCTTGGCCAACAGCCACCTTGAATATTTTCAGTTCCAAGACCTGTGATTATGTATTCATTACCGCAATTGATACATTGCATCATTTCACCAACTTGTCTATATCCTTTTTTCTGATCATAGCATATATCACATGCGTTAAAAGCGACGTGGACATCTCCGTCTGAACCTTTAACTGCAAAATAACGAATTATTACACCATCTGCATTATAGTTGTAAAACTCTGCGTTGTCACTTATTTCTGACAATGGGATGACAACCTCATTCCCGCTTTGAACATTAGATTCTTTGGTTGATTCAAAATTTTGTATGTTATTGCTTCCGCCCATAAACATTGAAGCGTAAACAATCACACATATTGTCACTATAAGCATCACTGAGACTGCTATTATTGTCCTAGTTTTTTTTATTCTGTGTTCAAGCTCCAGCTTCCTTCTTTCAACTCTCTTTAAATCTTTCTTCCTTTTTTTACTCATATTTTCACCTTTTTAACAATTTGAATCTTCACTTATTTCCCCATCTATTAATTTTATTAATCTATCTCCTAATCTTCCAATACTTGGATTATGTGTAACTAAAACAATTGTATGACCTTCCCTACGCAATTCTTTAATGAGTTTGAGGACGATATCACCATTTTTCTGATCTAAATTCCCAGTTGGTTCATCAGCCAACAAAATATCCGGTTCATTAATTAAAGCCCTTGCTATGCACACTCGCTGTTGCTCCCCTCCAGATAAATGTGCTGGCACATGCTTTAGTCTATGGCCCATTCCCACTCTTTTCAACGCATCAACAGCCTCACTTTCGTCTACAACACTATGGTAATATTGCGCCATCATGACATTTTCAAGTGCAGTCAGATAAGGGACAAGATGATATTGCTGGAAAATCAGGCCAATGTTCTCCCTTCTAAATTTCGTTAGCTGATTGCGATTCAACTTTGTAATTTCTGTGCCATTAATACGTATGATTCCTTTGGTAGGAGAATCCAAGCATCCTATAAGGTTTAATAGTGTCGTTTTTCCAGAACCTGAAGGCCCCATAATTGAAGTCCATGCCCCTTTGTTCATTGAAACAGTTATATTATTAATTGGACGGGTGTCTTTATCATATGATTTAGTTAGATTTATTAATTTAATTATTTCTTTAGTCATGATTTATTCACCTCTTAATACAATTGCAGGTTCAACCTTCATAGCCCTTCTCACAGGTAAAGCGCTTGCAAGAAGTGCAATTCCTACAGAAATCCCAAGCGCAATAGGAATTATTTCAAATCGTGGTGTAATCGATGTACCAAATACGCCTAATCCAATAAATTGAGCAAGAACAGTGCCAACAATATAGCCAAGTAAACCACCGATACTGCCGATTATCGCAGCCTCTGAAAGAAATAAAGCAACAATTCTTTTATCCTCAGCACCTACGCTTTTCATAAGTCCAATCTCCTTCTGCCGCTCGATAACTGATGTAGTCATAGTAGTCATCACGCCAAGAGCAGAAGCAAGTAACGCAACAATTGTTACTAGAAACATCATGCTTTCGATCTTTCCAAGAATGCTCATTTCTGCACTTACAAGTTGTTTGACGGTTCTTGCTTCTGCATAAGGCAGCTTTTCTTCAATTTCTTCTGCAAATGTATCAACAGGACATGCATTACATAATGCAGATACCTGAATCATATGCACTTTGCCGGCTCTGTTTGTTAGATCTTGAGCAACTTGTAAATTTACAAAAATCTGGTTATCCTCGTTTCCATCTGTTTCTACAATGCCTGCGACTGTGAGATTATAAACTGTTTCATTTGTCAAACCCTCATAATTTTCACTGTATTTAATAGTGAATGAATCGCCAATTTCAAGATTCAATTTTTCTGCAACATTGACACCAACCATACTACTCGCTGTATCGTTTTGATCTTCAATCCAATTTCCGGTGATCTCCCACCATGGGCTGATTGTTTGAATTCCTGTGTTGAAAATAGATGGATCATTAGAAGAATATGGTTCGATTATCTCAACATCTTTGTTAAAATATGTTCCAGCAAGAACAACTTGCTGTTCATTAAGACCTTCACCGACACTAACTACCTGATATAAAAAAGGTGCAAATCCCAACACATTATTTCTCCAGTAAATTGTTTTGATTTTCCACAAATCACTTTCATTGATATATCTCTGCTCGGTTACAGAGCCAAAGTCCACACCTGGAAAACCAACTTCAATAGTATCTGATTCTGGAACAACTAAGAGATTAGCGCCATATTTTCTAAATTCATAGCCAACTTTTTCACTTACATCAAATGATACACTCAATAACGCGGTTGCTATTGCAGCTCCCATAATGACTGAGATTATTGCTATGGCAATTCTGGATTTTCGTTTTGATAGTGATTTTCTTAGTATTCTTAGAAACATAAGATAAACCCCATGAACTTACCAATCGGTAAGTTTATATTGCTTTCCCCCATATATATAACTTGTGGTGAAAATAAAATGAAAACCCCATGTGAAATTATCGTATGGAGCGTAGTACCGATTATCCGAAAAGAATTTGCAAAAAAATTAATTGAAAATCATGATCTTACACAGAGAGCAGTTGCTAATAAGTTGGGAATTACAGAGGCTGCAGTTTCACGATATGTATCAGGAAAAAGAGGGGCATTAGAAATCACCGACGATGAAATCTTAGAAGAGATCAAAGAATCTGCGAAACGAATTGTGAAAGAAAATGGCACAACCGTTATAGAAGAAACCTGTAGAATTTGTAGAATTTTAAAATCTCGTGAATTTATCGATGGTATCAATTATGCCTGTGAATGAGAGATACAGTAGACAGACTTTGTTGAAAAACATTCAAAAAGATGGTCAGAAAAAGCTAGCAAAGAGCCGTATAATTGTTATTGGTTGTGGGGCACTTGGCACCACAATTGCTAATAACCTAGTAAGAAGTGGCATTGGACATATTAAACTCGTTGATAGAGACATTATCGAATTAAATAATCTCCAGCGACAGAATCTTTTCAATGAAAATGATGTAGGATTGCCAAAAGCCTCTAGTGCAGCAGAGAAGTTAAAGGAAGTAAATTCAGATATAAAAATTGAATACGTTATCGATGATGTAACTCATAAGAACATCGAGAGTCTTATCAAAGACGTTGATGTGGTTCTTGATGGAACAGACAATATGCTTGTTCGTTTTTTAATAAATGACGCCTGTATAAAACATAATAAACCTTGGGTATACGGTGGAGCAATAGAAACCTATGGAATGACAATGAATATTATCCCAAATAAGACACCATGTTTTAGATGCATAATCCAGGATCTTCCCGCTGCCGGATTGTTACCAACGTGTGATACGGTTGGTGTGTTGAACTCGATACCAACTATTATTGCATCTATACAAAGCACTGAAGCGATAAAGATTCTCCTAAAAAAAGAGATCAATAAAGATTTATTAATATATGATGTTTGGAGCCATGATTTTCAAAAAATAAAGATTAAAAAGAAGAAACATTGTGAATGTTGTAGCAACCATAAGTATGAATTTTTAAATGCTGAAAAGAAAGAGATGATGATTTCTTTATGTGGACTAGGGGCAATCCAGATTACTCCAGCTAAAAGCATGAACATCTCATTTGACGAGTTAGAAAACAAGCTAAAGAAAGTAGGTGAGGTAGAAAATCGTGAGATTATTCTTCGATTCAAGATCCCTAAGTATGAACTCAATGTTTTTAGAAATGGTAGAACAATTATTATTGGTACAAATGACAAGAAAATCGCAAAATCGCTTTATGCAAAATATATTGGCTTATGAAAAAGAATACATGTATCAAGGGTGTAGGTTTACTTTCTGGTGGTTTAGATAGCACCCTTGCTGTTAAACTCATGATCGATCAAGGTGTAGATGTTCATGTTCTTAATTTTGTTACTCCTTTTTGCACTTGTACTCGTAAGGGTTGCAGGCACGAGGCTAGTCGTGTGGCAGAGGTCTTTGGTGTTCCTATAAAAGTAATATCTGCTGGGAATGATTATATCGAGATGATAAAGAAGCCGAAATATGGGTATGGCAGCAATATGAATCCTTGTGTTGACTGTAGGATTTTCATGTTCCGAAAAGCGAAGCAATATATGGAAGAAATTGGTGCACTTTTTATCTTTACAGGTGAGGTGCTTGGTCAGAGGCCAATGTCACAACATAGAAAGGCTTTGATGATTGTTGAGCAGGAATCTGATTTAGAGGGATTTGTGGTTAGACCGCTTTCTGCGAGGCTCCTTAGCCCTACAGTTCCTGAGAAAGAACATTGGATTGATAGAGAAAAATTGTTATCTATTCAGGGTAGGAGACGTCTTCCTCAGATGGAGCTTGCAGATAAATTTGGTTTACGGGATTA
>JAGLTP010000237.1 GCA_023135215.1 Candidatus Heimdallarchaeota archaeon | reverse complement strand
ACTTCAATTTCCTGTGATCTGTTGGTTCTTTTTTCTTTCTTTTCTTCAAAGGAATCTGGTTCTAGAGGAATAGCAGTCTGGAATGAATAGTCTTCTACGCTTAAACCTCCAGTCTCATGATCTGCAGTAACTAGAACCTGCCAGTTTGGTTGTTGTTCTGCTAAGTTTTTCACACTTCTAACTGTTTTCTCAAATTCTATCATCTCATGAGCTAAATAAATTGGATCATTAGCATGTCCAGCCCAATCTATCTGCGATCCTTCTACCATTAAGAAGAAGGGTTTACTTGTAGCATTGAGTAACTCTATTGCTTTGGCAGTCATTTCACTCAATGAAGGTATCAGAGAATCTTCTTCCATTGAATAAACTCTGGGCAGAGATACTTCAGTAAATAATCCAAGAACAGGAGTTACATTTAGATTACTCAATTCTGCTTTTCCGGTGATATAAGCATATCCTTGTTCGGTGAAATTTGAGAGATAATTGCCAAAGTACTTTTCACTACTTCCCCCACCAAAGAACACATCAACACCTGATTGGGTGTAATCCTCAGCAATGTTCAGATAATCACCTCTTTTAGCCTCATGAGCAGCAAAAGCAGCAAGTGTTGCATGTGTTAAATGACATGTAGCTACAAGACCTGTTGCATACCCATTCATCTGAGCTATCTCAAGAATAGTAGTTAGTTCCATCGAAGCATTCCAGTTAGTAGCTATTCTTCCGTTTTTGGTTTTTACACCTGTGCTCATAGCTGTAGCTGCTGCTGCTGAATCAGTTGTTGTTCCATCGATATTGTTTGTGGAAATCCTTGTTGAGTAAGGAAAATCGAATAAACTTGAAACTTTATCAAGACCATACTCTACTAACTGTCCAAATCTTATCTGCTCTGTACCCATCCCATCACCAATGAACAAGATTATACTTGTTGAAGAATTATCTACTAGATTTGCTTCTCTTGAAGAAGATAGTAAAGGGTGGAAAAATAAACTAAATAGGAGTATTAGAACTATGTAATGAAATATTTTCCCTTTAATTCTCATTTTTAATTCTCTATCAGAGTTGATTAGAATTCAGGTTACAATAGCCTTGATATTCTTTAAGTGCCGCTGAATCTATTTATCAAGAGTAAATTTAAACTAGCTCTTTGAACTAATCTTGTTTTTATTCTGAATGAAGTTTATCACAAGCATCTGGTTTACTAGAGTACTTTACAAAATATGTGATTAAAATAAACAGGATAGAATTTTAAAGAAAAAAATCAAGAAGAGTTCTAGTACTAAGAGCTAGACTTTCTTCTTAATATTTACATATCTTAACACTAAAACCAGTGTTACTCCTACAACTTCGATTATTATCCATATTCCAATATAGAGTCCCTTCGATAAATACCAAGTAGGTTTTTTCATATTGATGAAAGCTACAGGTTCATTTGTTGTTACATAGTTTACTCCTAGTGCCCATGCTTGTTGAAAGCT
>JAGLTP010000236.1 GCA_023135215.1 Candidatus Heimdallarchaeota archaeon | reverse complement strand
AAGAAGCAATATCTACCAATACTAGCTAGTGGAGAGAAAATGAGCACTTATGGTTTAACCGAACCAGCCGCTGGAAGCGATCCTGCTGGTATCAAGGCAACATGTCGTCTTGAAGGAGATGAGTGGATACTCAATGGTGAGAAGATGTGGATTAGCTACACTGAATCCTCTGATATCTTCCTTGCTTTTGCTTATGAAATAGATGTTCGTCATAAAGGAATGAGAGCTTTCATAGTTGAACGAGATTTTGGTGGAGTAACATCAGGAAACCTTCATCACAAAATGGGTGTAAAGGCAGGTGAAACAGGATGGGTCAATTTTGATAACACTCCTATTCCTAAAGAAAACTTACTTGGTCAACCAGAAGAGGGTTTCAAAGTTGCTATGGCAGCTCTTGATTGGGGGCGTTATACTGTCGCAGGTGGAGCTGTAGGTGGTGCAAAAGCATCGCTAGAAGCAGCAGTTGAATATGCAAATGAACGTGAAACTTTTGGTAAGAAAATAGGACAACATCAATTTATTCAAGGTATGATTGCTGAAAGTGTTTCAGATATTGAAGCAGCTGAATTATTAACTTGGAAAGCTGGGTGGACTAAAAATCTTGGTCGTGTTAATACAAGAGAAACATCTCTTGCTAAATGGTATGCAACAAACGCTGCAGTAAGATGTGCGGATAGAGCAATTCAGATTCATGGAGCATATGGATTTTGTGATGATTATCCAGTTGCTCGTTATTATCGCAATGTACGCGGAGCAACAATCTACGAAGGAACTAATGAAATACAAAAAATAATTCAAGCTAGATATGAGCTAGGATACTATGAAGATAAACCTCTTAGATGTATGCCACCTGTATACGATCCAGATGAATGGGCAAAAGAAGACACAGATAAATTCTAATTCTTCTTTTTTACTCTATTTTTTTACAGAATCTTTTTAATACTAAATTACTTGTTTTTGATATGAAATTTGATTATACCTATGATTTAGTTATTGTAGGATCAGGTGGGGGGGGATTAACAGCTGCTTTAGTTGCTAAACATTTAGGATTGGATGTATTAGTAATAGAAAAAACCGAATTTTATGGAGGTTCAACAGCGCTCTCTGGAGGAGGAATGTGGGTTCCAAATAATTTTCTTCTTGAGAAAGCAGGAATCATTGATTCCTACGAAAAAGCTATGAGATATATGGCCAGTATTGTGGGTGATAGGGTACAAGTAGAAAAACAGGAAGCTTTTCTAAAAGAAGCTCCGAAAATGATTGAATGGCTGAGAGACTTTGCTAGCATGAAATTTTTACATGTTAAAGATTATTCAGATTATCATCCAGATGAACCAGGAGGAATAGCTGAAGGCAGAGGATTGGAGTGTAAACCGTTTAATGGTCGAAAACTGAAAAGAGATTTTAGTTTGTTACGTCCTCCTACCATTGAAGCGCCATTGGGTATAGCTTTTACAATTTCTGATTATCATGACTTAGGTATGGTAACCTCTACATGGAAAGGAAAATACGTTGCACTTAAGATTGGATTTAAAACTATTTTCAATCTAATATTCGGTGTTAAATATCTAACTTTAGGACGAGCACTTGTTGCTAGACTGCGATATGCTATGAAGAAAAAAGATATTCCTCTTTGGGTGGAAGTTCCATTTAAAATATTAATATCAGAGAATGATAAAATCGTAGGGATTATTGCAGAGAAAGAAAACAAAGAAATCAAAATTGAAGCTAAAAAAGGAGTTTTACTAGCAGCAGGAGGTTTTCCGTGCAATTCGGAAATGAGAGAAAAATATCTGCCGTCTCCAACCTCTATTAAATGGTCTTCAGCTTCTCCAGGAAATACTGGAGATGCAATTTTAGAAGGTATTAGAATTGGGGCTGCGGTTGATTTAATGGATGATGCTTGGTGGGGTCCTTCTTCAGTACCTCCTGAAGAACCTGTCTTCTTTCATGTAGGAGAGAGAGGTTACCCTGGTGGGATTATGGTTAATAAAGAAGGAAAGCGATTTACAAATGAAGCTGCCAGCTATGTTGTTGTAGTTCATGATATGTATGAAAAGCACACAAAAGAAAATTCACATATCCCAAGCTACTTCATATTTGATCAAAGATTTAAAGACAAATACATGTTCGGATTAGCTTTTCCCGGTATGAAATTTCCTCAGAAATATTATGATACTGGTTATATGAAAAAAGCTGAATCTATTGTACTGTTGGCAAAAAGTATTGGTGTAAATGAAAAAAATCTAGAGAAAACCATAGACCAATATAATGAGTATGCATTATCTGGAAAGGATTTAGATTTTAGTAAAGGTAATAATGCTTATGATAATTTTTATGGAGATCCAAAGGTTAAACCTAATCCCAATCTAGCTCCATTAGAAAAACCACCATATTATGCTGTAGAATTTTATCCTGGAGATTTAGGGACAAAGGGTGGATTGGTAACCAATGAGCACGCTCAGGTTCTAAGGGAAGATGGAAGTATAATAGAAGGATTATATGCTACTGGAAATAGTATGGCTTCAGTGATGGGAAACACATATCCTGGTCCAGGTTCTCCAGTTTGTTCAACAATGACATTTGGATATATTGCTGCACTTCATATTGCTAAAAAAGAATAAAAAATGGTTTCTAATCATTTGCATATTCTTATATCTGATAAAATATGAACAGATTTATGGAGTATGATTTGAAAGATCTTTTCAAAATAGGTAAAGATCAGATTCAAGAAGCTGCTGAAGTATTTTCGAAAGCTTTTGTAGATGATCCATTGACTAGATGGTTTTTTCCAGATAGCTCTTCAAGAAAGGAGATGAGTTCTTCCTACTTTAGATTTCGAATAAGATTCGGCGTCTTGTTTGGAGAAGTATATGCAACATCTCAAAATTTAGAAGGCTTAGCAGTGTGGTATCCATCAAAGAAAATGGACATGACATATTGGCGCATGCTAAGATCTGGAGGAATGAAGTTGTTAAAAGAACTAGGGATTGGAACTGTTCAAAGAATGATGCTTATTGGGAATTTTACTTCTGAGTTACACCACAATCAATTAAATTTTCCACACTGGTACCTCGCACCAATGGGAGTTGACCCTGATTATCAAGGCAAAGGTTATGCGAGTATGTTGATGCGATCCATGTTAAAAAGATTGGATGATGAAATATTGCCTTGCTTTCTAGAAACTCAAAACGAAAACAATATTGAGATTTATAAACACTATGGATTCAAAATAATTGGAAAAACAACAATTCCTAACACTAATCTTGAGCATTGGTCTATGTTAAGAGAACCTCCGAATACATCTTAGGGGAATATTTAAGTTACTATTTAATCTCTGTTAAGATGTTCATATGCCAAATCCTGATTTCACTCTCTATGAGTTAGATAATAAACAAGGATGGATATTAAGTTCTTTTAAAGAGCAGGATGATATAAATTACTCACCTCTGCTTCAGTTTGGAAGAACTAATTTTTGCGAACCTTGGCAGGATCCTAATTTTCATTCTCACACAATTTCACTTGAGATTTATTTGTTGATTGAAGGAGAACTATGGCATATAGTAAATGATATTCCCATAATTATGAAAGGAAGAAGTCTACTACTTGTTCAACCAGGTGTTTCTCATTCAATTATAGGAGGTAAAGGTAAGATTCAACATTTCGGTATGAAAATTCCCCATCAAAGTGACGAGAAAATTATTGATGAAAAGCCGCGAGATCTCAACAAATTAACAGAAGGAATGAAATCCAGAGTGATATCTAATGTTCTAGAATCCTCGATAGGATTTTATATCGATCTTAATGAAGAAGAGAATCAGAATATGTGGCAACTAGGTATAGGGCATTCTCTTTACTATACCGAGGAATTTTGTTTAGCGTATGTTAATTTTCTAACAGAAGAAAAGAGAAAAACTGTAGATCATAAAGAAACTTACCATTATCATAAACAAAGTACTGAATGGTATTTGACGCTAGTTGGACAACAGATATTTCTAATCGCTGATGAAATTATCACTGCTGAAGCTGGAACTCTTTTAAGAATCCATAAAGGAGTACCTCACAAAGTAGTTTCACGAGATTATCCATTTGAAGGCGTAACTATTAAAACTCCAGTAGTAAAGGGCGATAAATATGTTCTAGAAGAAAAATAAAATAGCTCTTTACAATTCTTATTTAGAAGACCCATGTCAAAGGAATTCATTTATCTATTCAACCTTTCAGAAGTAAATTTTATTGATTCTCTAGCAGTAAATAAGTTTCTTATTATCCAGCATTTACAATTTCTAAAAGAATTAAAAAAAGACAATAATCTAATTCTTGCGGGTACAACTTTAGATGATTTCTGTGAAATAGTTATTATCAAATGTAATGATAGGGGGCAAGCAGAAGAAATCTTAAAAAACGATCCCTATGTAAAGAAGAATATTTTTCCCGTTACTCTATATGATTTTCGCGCTTCTTTAGTACTTAATGAAATTATAGAAGAAGTAAAAATTGAAGATGGTGTTAATGTTGAAGTTCTCTATAAAAACCCGTCAAACCAATATCTGGGAATAATAACCCCTCGTCCAACCTTCATTGACGACATGACAGAAGATGAGAGCAAAGTTATGACAATCCATTATCAATATCTCAAAAACAGATATGATAAAAAGAAACTGATATTAGCTGGACCAATACTTGCTGAGGGAACTTTTGGAGTATCAGTCTTATTAGCAGAAAGCATTGATGAAGCAGATCAATTCCAAAAACAAGATCCATCAGTAATGGCTGGAATTATGGAACCGGAGGTTCACCCATTTAGAGTATTTTTCTTAGGAACTAAATAGTATTAAGAGAATCTCTTTTCAATTTCCTTGATAGAATCTGTTAGAATTTCGGTAACTTCTCTTGCCATTAGATCTAACTCCTTGCTTTTGACAATGCTCATTGCTTCTTTTGGATTCATGGCGGAAACAACTATGTTATTGTTTTCATTCTCATAAATTATTACATTACAAGGGAGAAGAGAGCCAATTTCTGGTACTAAGATGATAGCTTTATGTGCATATGGAGGATTACAAGCTCCTAGAATTTTATAAGGACGAATATCAGCACCGATCTTCTTTTTCAAAACTTCTTTAGCATCTATTTCAGTTAATATTCCAAATCCATTATCTTCAAGAACTTCTCTTGTCACTTCTTCTACTTCTTTGAATCTAGTAGCATCTATTTTTAGTTCAGTTGTAATTACTAAAGACATGATTCTTAGTTAGTGTATCAGCAAATAAATATTTACCTTTATCATGAGTTTTATTTAAGAACTTCCGGAATTTTTTCCCTTACAAAGTCCATCGATTGTATGACTTCATCGAAGTTAAGTTCATAAACTAAAGGCCCTGAAAATTCATTCTCTGCTAATTTTAACAATAAGTCTCTTGCTGGAAGATTTTGAGTTCCTAAAGAATGACTTATTATAGAAAAAATGCAATTATAAAAAAAATCATGTGAAAAAACGAGATTTTTATCTCATTTTATCTTTATGATAAAAATTGGGTTTATAGGTCAACGGCCATTCTGGCTCATTTTCCAGAATTCCATCTATTTGTTCCAAAATATCCTTTGATAAAGATACATCTGAAGCTTTAACATTTTCTTCCACATGTTCAGGCTTTGTTGCTCCTATTATTGTACAAGAAATCTCAGGTCTTCGAAGTATCCAAGCAAGTGCTAGTTGCCCTACAGTTATTTCTAACGATGTAGCTATTTCTTCTAATTTCTTCACTTTTGCTATATTTTCTTCTGTAATATTCTTTTTCAAGAATTCAGATTTATCTGCCCTGCTTCCTTCAGGGATTCCAGCATTATATTTGCCTGTGAGTAATCCTTGAGCAAGTGGAGACCAAACAGTGAACCCCATTCCATGAGTTTTTGCGACTGACATTATTTCCAATTCAATATATCTAACGAACATGTTGTAAAGAGGTTGTTCAACAATTGGTTTATGAGCTCGAATATCCTTTGCAATAGCATTAGCTCTTTCTAATTGTGCAGCAGTCCAAACTGAGGTTCCCCAATATCTTACTTTTCCATCTCGAATAAGATCGTCCAGGATTTCAACAGTTTCGCGTAATGGTGTAGTGTAATCATATCTGTGCATATAGTAAATGTCGATATAATCCATGTTTAACCTTTCAAGAGTCCCCTCAATTGCATTCATCATGTTTTTGCGGCTTAAACCCCATCTGTTAACATCCTTATCATTCATAGACCAGAAAAGTTTGCTGGAAATAACCAAATCCTTTCTGTTGTAAGTTTCGTCTTTAAGGAAATCAGCAATAACCTTTTCCGCTCCTCCTCTAGCATAAATCTCAGCTGAATCTATAAAATTAATTCCATTCTCTAAAGCTGTTTCCATGCATTTCTTTGCCATTTCATCTTCAACAGTACCACCGTAAGTTAACCAAGAACCAAGAGAAATTTCACTGATTTTCAAACCTGATTTTCCAACTTTTCTATACTTCATTTTTAATTCTCCTATTTCAGAAAAATACTCCTTGAAAAACAAAAAAGAACCAGATATTAAACTATATGGATTTACTAAAACTAACTTTTAATCTGTATTTTATCTTGTTTATTTGGTTCCCTTTTATCTTGAATTCTAAACGAAAACTATCTCTCTGAAGTGTTTCAAATCTTCCACTGTCATTCTATTTGGATACTTGAACTTCTTAACATAATTTCTGAATTTGATATTCATGGTGTTTATTCTTATAATGTTCTTATTCTGTGATTCAGGATAAATAACTGCTACTAAATAATATTGCTTCCCTTCTAACCTAGGATCACTTGGTTCATCATCTAATCCCCACAAAGCGAAGATAATTACATTGTGTTTCTGTAAGGAAGGTGCTGGAAGAGGTCCAAAAACTCCTGTTTCATATCTTTGTCCTAAACCTATAGTTGCATAGCAATAACCAATAAACATTTCTAAATTAAGCTCTAATGATCTTAAATCTTCAATAACTATATTTCCTCCTTCTTTTCCAAACCTAAACAGTGCTGTGCCTACATTATCAGAAAAAGCTATTTTTCGTTTCTTCTCAACGTAAGTCAATGTTTCTCGGACAGATCGACGTTTTATTCTCTTTCCTACTTCTACATTTAAGATAAATGAGACTAAAGAAACAACTAACATGAAGAGAATAGGAGGAATTATCACCCAGAAAATAAGATGTGGATTTTGTTCTATGGGCTCAGACGGACGTGGAATTAATATAGGTTCTTCTAATGGATAAAAATCATGTGAGCTTATTGATCCTTCTATTTGGTAATATCCACCTCCGTACAAGTTTGACCAAAAATTCCCTTCTAATCTAGTACTGTCAAACCAAGTATTATTTCTGTCACCACTTGAGTAAGCCTGACTTAAACCCCCTAGATTATTGTCAATGAAATTATTGTGGTGGATAATATTATCGTTTGAAAAATTTAAATAAATACCATAGACGGTGTTGTTCCTAATTCTATTGTAAGTTATGAGATTGTTGTCAGATAAATGAAATCTTATCCCTCTATTCAGGTTTGAATTCAATGTGTTATTGAAAATCTCTGTGTTTGAAAGCCCTTCAGCGAAGATGCCATTTTTGTTGTTAGTTATGAAGTTTGACTTTATTTCTACATTCGATGTATAAGTTATGAGAAGACCTTGATCTTTGTTTTTCTTTATTGTATTTAACCTAAAAATAGAATCGAATATATTGAAAACTTTGATCCCATATTCGCGATTTTTAAGAAAAGTGTTGTTTGAAACCAGCACATCTCTGAAAAATCTTATATCTAAACCAATCTCATTTCTCGCACAGTAATTATTTTCAAGAGTTATGTTTTCACCAAATCTAATTGTCATTGCTTTATTGTTACTGTAAGTACACGTGTTGCCATTGATGATGATATCATCTGAATTATCCAAATATAATCCATCACCACTATTATCGATCAAATTGTTCAGTATAGATGCTCCTGAAGTATCTCTTAATTTCAAAGCAAAGAGGTTGTGATTGACAATAGTATTATTCATGATATTTACAGTACTATAACCTGCCCACGATATCCATATGCCGAAATCAACACAATCAATATAGCAATTCTGAATAACAAAAAATTGGCTTGTAGCACTGATATTTATTCCACATGATTCAGTTATTGAAGTTATATTATAGTTTTCAATCCTGTAGGGATCAACTCTGCTGCCTGTTCCTGGGTACCCTCCTAAAATAAAATCGTTATCTGTTTCAATAAGGATAGGTGCATGAGGGTCATAATCTTGTTGTATTATTTCATTCACTTCATTTAACTGTGAGGAATGAGTGGGATTAAGAAAAACAAACAATAAAAATACACAGATAATTGAAATAGATTTTTTTACCATATTCCCACAAAACATGATTATCACATGATACGATTGAATATTTTCTTTTATTTTAAATAAAATGTTGTGTTATAGGGTATTTAAGAAAAAACTCTTAAAGAGATTCTTTTCCTCTTTAGCAGTGAAAACAGATGGTTTCAGAAAACGATACTGTTACATATTTTGAAAAACCTAGGTCTCCCTTACCATTAAACTATATTGCCAAGGGGATTTTAGGACACAAGGTTATAATCGCAGCAATAAATCCTAGATCTACTGAAGAGGTTATAGGTGGAATATTGAGGGCTGCAAAGAAAGAAAAATCCGTTGTGATATTTGAGCTAGCATTAAGTGAAATGTCTCTTAGTGGGGGCTATACTGGATATACTCCACAGAAATTTGCTGATCGGTGCAAATCTGCTGCTGAAAAGGAGAAGTGGTTTGCATATGCCTTGCATGCTGATCACCTAACACTTAAGAAAGGTACTGATGAAGAAATGGAGAATCTGAAGAAAGAGATAGACGCCCGAATTAATGCAGGATTTACTGGTTATGCTATAGATACTTCATTCCTATTTAATCGAGAAGAGCAAAATGTTGAAGGACAATTAAAAGATATACTGTCAAAGGGTTTAACATTGTTTGATTTTCTTGATGAAAGACTGGGTGGATCTCCATATGGCTTAGAGGGAGAGGTTGGAGAAATTGGAATTACTGAATTTACAACTGTTGAGGAAGCTGTTCATTATGTCAAATCCTTAGAGAAAAATGGTGTCAAAATAGACTACCTTGCAATAGCAAATGGATCTACTCATGGTGTTAGTGTGGATGCGGAAGGTAATGTTGTTCCTCAGTTAGGGATAAATGTAAAGAGAACTGTGGAAATTACTGACGAATTTGAAAAATTAGGATTTAGTACTCGGATTGCACAACATGGAATAACCGGAACACCTGTAGAAGTTATTGCTTCAACCTTCCCACATGGTAATATAGCTAAAGGAAATATAGGCACATTCTGGCAAAGGCTTGTTCAAAAGATTCTTGAAGATTATGAACCAGAGTTATATGGAAAAATGCGAAGTTGGGTTCTAGAAAATTATGGGAAAGAAGATATCGATGAGCATAAGACATTCGCTAAATACTCTAAATTCGCATGGAAGGAGTTCTTTGATGAAGTTGAAAACATCAATGATGAAACAAAAGAAGCTATACTTTCACAAGCCGAAAAAGATATGCATGCTTTTATCAATGCGTTGAAAATGAAGGATAGTGCAGTTATTTGCTTTAATTATATTTCTAACAACAATCTTTCTGAAACATATTAGGATATGAGAAAATGTCAATCAATAAATATCATACACTTGATTCCTATTTAGAGGAAATTCAACCTGATTCTCTGCGAGAAATTCTAAGAGAACTTATAACTATTAGTTTAGATGTTCCAAAACAGATACTTACCTTTATTTTAGGGGAAGATGATTACTCAGGCACCATTAATGTGTCTGGTGATGAGCAGTTAAGCCTTGATATAGCTACTCAAGAACTTTTTATGCAAAGGCTGTCTAACCATCTTTACTCACTCCTGTTAGGAGAAGAAACTGAAGAAAATAATATCATGAAAGGAACTGGTGAGCACATTATTCTAGGTGATTTCATAGATGGATCATCTATCATCCGAACAAGGAGTCCAGGAGCAATTGTTAATGTTATTAACAAGGATGGTTACACTGTTGCAGCTTTGACTGTTAGTTACACATTATATCTACGATTCGATTTAGCAACTGAAATAGGTTTTATACAATTTATATACGATGGAAACTCATTTCGAGTTGTAAGAGACAGTTTAGATATAAGTCCCTCCAAGAGTCCTGTATTTGGGTTAGGGGGAAAATACAATAATCATTCAGCAAAGCAGAAACTTTTCGTTGATGCTCTTGATATTAAGGGTAAAAATAGGTATGGTGGTTGCATGGTGCAAGACATGAATAATGTCTTCGAAAAAACAGGCGTATTTGGTTATTTTGCTCCAAAATTAAGATTTATCTACGAAATTATTCCGTATCTTTACATCCTTTCGAAGGTTAATGGTGATGGATTTTACATTACTGCTGATGGACATGAAATAAAATATGAGAATATTAAACCACTTGATGTTAACAAACTAACAAAAATGCATTATTTACATCAAAGAGCAGGTTTTGTTGGCGGATCTAAAGATCTAATTGAGCTTTGGTTTAAAATAGAAGATTTGTAATTTAACACTCTATTCTTCTATTTTTTTCTTTCTTTTTTCTTGAGTCTAATTTCCTTCTCTGCCATTATTTCATTTACAAAGATAATTACATCTTCTGATATTGTATTATAATCATCGGCATCAAATTTTGTATGATTTGCACATAGTTCGTCTATCAAAATCTCTTCAACTTCAAAATCGTAGATAAGAGGATAAAACCTGCATCCTTGTGGACGAACTTTGTAGATTGAACATCTTTTATTTTTCAGGAAATAACAATTTCCTTTGATATTTTGAAGAATTAAGAATCCTTCTTTTTCTTCTAAAAACTCACTCCTATTGTAACCACTCTTTTCTATTCTCTTAACATCAGAGTTTGAGAGTGTCATTTCTGTATCTAGACAACATTCATAACACTCATCACTATATGGACAATAAAACTCAGGAAGAGAATCATTCATTTGAATACCTGCATCACTATTCTTTCATTTTCTCTATTATTTTCTGAACCTTCTCTCTAAAGATTGTTTTGAATTTACTAATTATTTCATCATTGTCAGCTTCGATTGTCATTCGAATTAAAGGTGAAGTGTTAGAAGGTCTTATTAGGATCCATCCTTCTTCAAGATTAACTCTGACTCCATCTAACAGATTTATGTTTGAATACTCTTCGGATAATTTAGTTTTTAACTCATCAACAACCTCAAATTTAATCTCGTCCTCGCATAGAATTTCTTCCTTTAGTATTGGGTATGTTGGAATCTTATTAACTAAATCTGAAAGTTTCTCATCCTGATTGTCTAGTATTTCTACTATTTTCAACGGTGTGACTATGGCATCATCAAATAAGAAAAATTCAGGAATAATTATGTGACCACTTGATTCGATCCCTAATGGTGAATTCTCTATCTTAGCTTCAATTGTCAAAAAAGTGTGCCCCACAGGTATCTGTTTGACATTAAATCCCAGGGGTTCTAACTGCTCTTTTACAGCTTTTGAGCATTCTACGTTTACTATAATTGTGCCAGATTTTTGTGCTAAACCATATTTTCCAATTATTATCCCTGTTTCATCTGCTGACAGTATTTTGCCTTTGTTATCTACTATCACTGCTCTGTCTCCATCTCCATCAAAAGCTACTCCAAAATCGCAGTCATTTGTTAAAACTTCCTTCACTAATCTTGATAGATTCTTTGGCTTAGGATCAGAAGGTCTTCCTGAAAAGGTAGGATCTGGTTCACAAAAGACACAGAAAGTAGTAAGTCCTAAACTGGAAAATACATCTGGAACTGAGAGAGTAGTACTACCTCCCCCACAATCTACCGCTACTTTGATTTCTTTCTTAAACTTAATCCTCTGATTGAAAAAATCCTTATATTCAGTGGTAATATCATGATCTTTTGTTTTACCTACTTCTCCCCACTCTTTGAAATCATAATCATTCTGTATTGCAAGATCTCTGATCTCCATGAGTTCTTCTTCAGAATAACCGACACCCTCCTTATGATAGAATTTTATTCCATTCCATTCCGGTGGTAAATGACTTGCAGTAATAAACGCTATTGTGTCTCCTCCTAATTCCCATCCTGCAAAAAGTGTTTGGCCAAATGCTGTAGTTCCAACATAAGTAACATTGATGCCTGAAGCAAGGACACCAGAAATAAAAGAATAAGCTAGTGGAATACTGGATTGTCGAATATCATTACCAACTACTACACTCTCCCCCTCAAGAATTCTATTAACGTAAGTTCCTACAGAGAGTCCAATTTTGTACATTATATCAGGTGTTAAATCTTTCTTGTATAATCCTCGTATATCATATGCGCGAAAAATGTGAGGAGAGATTTTTGATGTCATCAAATAAGAAGTATATTCGATGTATAAAAATTCTATTGCTAAGCTGTTTTCAATACAAAACGCATAAATCTTTTATTAAAGCACTTTCAATTCAAATTCATGCATGTCGCTCTTGTTTATTTTCTGATTTTGCTTAGTTCTTATCTGATTGGTTCTATACCTTTTAGCTGGATTGTGGCGAAATTAAAATTAGGAGAAGATTTACGCACAATAGGCTCTGGTAATGTTGGTGGAAGGAATGTTTACCGTGCAACTGAATCCAAATTTTGGGCTCTTTTTGCAGGATTACTAGACCTTAGCAGATCAATTGCTGCAGTTTCTATTCCTTATCTCTTAACAAAGAATCTTTATTTTGTCAACAATGATACAATGGTTGAGATGTTTATCTGGCCTGAATTCGGTATTTACACTTGCTTTGCTTTAGTTTTTGCTGGAATAGGAGCTATATTTGGTCATAACTGGTCTGTATATCTGTTACCTGGTCATGGTGGACGAGGTATTACTGTGGTTATAGCTTCAACACTTGTAGCTAATCCTATACTCCTCGCTTTCTGGGCAATTCTATGGCCAATTTGTATAATCTTTGTAGGATATTCTTCAATAAACTACATTGTTGTAACACTATTGGTTGGTGTAATTGCCTTATTCCTCCCTCCTGTAATGCTTATGGGTTGGGCGGAATATAATCTGGGCTTGGCTATTCTATTCTTCGTTATTGCTATAGTGATGATCAGCAGACAACGTGACAACTTTCGAAAAATAAAAGCCGGGGAAGCAAAAAGGATGAGAATACTAAAAGCAATAAGAGGTAAAAGCAAATTGGGAGATGAAATGTTAAAATAGAAAGGTAAGTTTCTCTTACCTTAAAGTTATTTTTTTGGTTTATAAGCAGTTACTGTTATGCTTTGAACTGAATCTCTTATGTATTCCTTTTCATCCTCAATATTATCGAATTCTTCTACGCTAATATCCTTTAGAACCTCATAATCTTCAAATTCCTTAAGGTATCCTTCTTCGTTAGCTATCTGTATATCTTGAAAACCAGCTTCTTTTATGAGCCCAATGTATCTGCTTTTAAGTTCTGCACCTGCTATACAACCAGCTAGTAATGCTTTATTTTTTCTTACAGATTCAGGAAGTGGTCTAAGAAGAACCATATCGGATATCGATAATCTTCCTCCTGGTTTCAATACTCGATATGCTTCTTGGAAAACCTTGAGTTTCTCAGGTGATAAATTAATCACACAATTTGAAATAATTATATCTGCTGTGTTGTCTGCAATTGGAAGGTTCTCAATTTCCCCCAGTCTAAACTCTACATTAGTTATATTATTCTTTTCCGCGTTATCTCTAGCCAAATCTATCATGTCATGTGTCATATCAATCCCAATGGCTTTTCCTGTAGGACCTATTTTTGTTGAAGCAAGAAAAACATCAAGTCCCCCTCCTGATCCTAAATCAACAACAGTTTCTCCTTCTTGCAGTGAAGCTATAGCTGTTGGATTCCCACACCCAAGCCCAAGTATTGATTCCTCTGGAATGCTGTCCAATTCCTCTTTTGTATAACCTATGGCTCTGTTTATCTCATCAATGTTAGTCTGACTTTCACAACAGGAAGATTCCTCTCTTACTTCTCCACAACAAGAAGCTTCCTCAGGCTGCGTTTTGTCGCAACAAGAAGAAGAACTTCTTCTAGCAACTTTTCCATAACTCTCTCTTACTACTTTCTTAACCTCTTTTGGTTCCATTTTTTCACCTTTACTCTTTTACTTTTACTGTGCAGCTTTCACAACAATTTGTTATAGCTTTGATTCCGAATGTCTCTATTTTTTTTCTAATTTCTTCATCCTTTATGCTATAGATTAGATTTTTACCTTTTCGTTGGAATTTCACTACACCTGCTTCCAGCAGTACCTTTAGATGCCTAGAAATTGTTGATTGCTCTCTTTCCGTTACTCCTGTAAAATCACAAGCACAATGATCTTTGTTGAGCAGACACATTACAATTGTGAGACGTGTTTCGTCTCCCAAAGCTTTAAAGAATTTTGCTTGCTCACTCATGTAATTCACTTAAAATATATGTATATATGTGCATATATAAATATTTTCTTATGGTCTCTTATTTCTTAATCTTTTTATCTTCTTCATCACTGGAAACATAATGAAGAAAGCTATTCTGATCACAGGGACACCAGGTGCTGGAAAGTCTACCATTGCACAGATGTTTCAAAAAGAAGGTTTTACTGTTATTGATGTTGGGAAGTATGCTAAGGAAAATTCTCTATTTGATCATTATGATGAAGAACGTGATACATATGTGGTTGATGATGATTTGATAGCTGAAGCAATGATTGAGTTGATTGAGCAAAATGATTCCCCCCTTCCACTAATATTGGATGGTCATGTAGTGGAACTCCCTCCCTTGTTTTTGACACACTGCATAGTTCTCAG